>JAHFJP010000064.1 GCA_023245765.1 Candidatus Peribacteria bacterium | reverse complement strand
GGGAATGGGAAATCTGTCCATCCAGCGTCGGCCGGCGTGCGAGTTTTTCCGGTATCAGTGGAGAAGTACGGCGCGCGGATTACCTCCCCGCGATAGGTGATCACCTGTCGCGCCGTATCACGCACTGCCCGCAGCCACTCTGGGTTCTGCGGCTCAAAATCGGCTCCATGATACGACTGGAACCGTGCGGGACTGTCGTCGCCGTCGTAGGGCATTCCTGGGAACTTCCGGTGATCCGGATGCATGTAGTAGAGCGCGTACGTTCGAGCGGCAATGGCAAACGCCCGCTGCTTTTCAAATGGCTCGGTGTCCGGTTCTTCCGCCAGCCCAAGTAGATAATCCTCAAGAGAGAGTTCGTTGATCAACACCAGTTCTCCATCGATTGACCGACACTCCACTTTTCCGCGATACGAACGCGGCGACGTAAAATATCCCTCAACCCGCGTCAGTTCATTCATGGAGCGGAGTTGAACGGAAGAACCTTCGCATGCGAGGCCCTTCGTCGGCAGCTGCGGCGTCAGGCGGATGCGGATGGGCGAGGGTGAAGAGGGTGGAGAGGGTAAAGACGGTGAAGACGGTGAAGACGGTGAAGACGGTGAAGAGGATGATGCGTGCCGTGAGGTCTGCGTCGGCGAACGGTTCTCCTGTAATTGCGCGGGAGCCTGTCGGGCCTGGATCACTTGCGGCGTCCGCGCCACCCGCCCGGCCAACTCGAACGTGTACTGCAGCGATCCGATCTTGAGCATCACATTTCCCCTCTCCATAGGCAGCCGCACTTTCACTTTGAGTAGGAGCGACTCGCCCTGTTTTACGAGTTGTACAGGAATGCGAATATCTCCGCGCACGGGAACGTACTGCCCGCCCTGCTCCTGCCAGATCTGAAGATTGCGCGGACGCGTCAGGCGGGCGATGCGCGTGTTTTTTGTGTACGCCTTCCTCGTCGCGCGGAAGAAGACGGGAATAATCACATCGCCTCCCGGACGTCCCTCGATCACCGTTTCCGACAGTGCAGCAAGACCGTCTTTGCCCGTCACGATTGTTTTCTTTTCTCCATCAATCACCACTTCGCCCGCGACGGTGGCTGAACCCATCTCGGGGAACCGCACTGCCGTGTCCACGTTGCCGCTGCGGACATTGGTTCGTATCTGATCCATCGCGCTCCACATCGCCGTTCCCGGACAATCCGTGGAGACCAATTGCCGGTGCCCGACAATCGCGGGCAGGGTTTTGCCGTGGAATGTGACGTTCTGATCGACCGGAACGTGGTATTTTTCCGCCAGGAGCTTCAGCAGCCACTGCAGACTTTTGGCTTGTGCCTGGGTCGGCTGCTCTTTGTCGAAGTTGCCCATGAGCGAGATGCCGATCGTGCCGACGTTGTTACAGTACACATGCCCGCCGACGACGGAATCGCCCCCCGCGCGGCCCTCGTAGATCTGCCCCTGATCATCAATCACGTAGTGGTAGCCGATATCCCCCCATCCGCGGTTCTGCGCGTGGTACTGGTACAGCGCGCGCATGCGTTCGATCCCCGGCCGCGCGTCCCCCGTCACCGCGATTGCCGTGTGGTGGACGACAAGCAGTCGTACCTGCGGGCTGTACTCCTGCGGCCAGCGCAGCCGCTCGCCGTTGAGATTCGATGTCACCGGCGAACTCGATTTGAATTCTGAGGGATACTTCGCGTACGCGTCTTTACAATCCTGTTCGCGGACCGAAGGAGTCGCTCCATTGCCGTTATCAGTTTTCTCGACCGGTGCTTCCGACGATCCGGAGCTGGACGACGATGTCGCAACCAGCAGCGACTCATCCGCTCCCCACTCTTTACGCGAAAGAATCCGTGGCGATCCGTCCCCTGCGGCGGCAACAGTGAATTGCGCGGGGGCATCGGAAACGCTGACGGTATGGATGTTTTCTCGTGCGATCTCTGACTGGAACCGGATTTTCATCGTTCCTTGCGGGAGCATCACCAGGTTCGATTCTCGGAGCCGAGGGTCCTGTTCATTCTCCAGTGTGAATTCCTGCCACGCAGTCCACTGAGATCCATTCCACGCGCTCACTGCCTGCGATTGCCCATCTTTTGTGACAATGCTCACGGCATCAATCGGCCTTCCGTACGAATATTCCGTTGAGGCAGGAGAAAAAGCCCTAATCTGCTGCGCTGGCAGAAGCGTACACAGCAATAACAGCAGGACGGCGGCGGACCGAGGGCGCATGGGCAATGAGTATACGGGAGCTACTCAAAATCGACGCAATATCCCCATGTTTCTATTCCGCGATGAGTTTTGCGTACGTATCGACCATACGGTCAGCGGAAAATTTTTCTTTCGCCGTTCGCAGCCCCTCGGAGCGGAGCCGCTCGCGTAGTGGGCGATCCGTCATCCGGCGGATCCCCCCCACGAGGGAGGCATCAGAATCTGCTTTCACGATCACGGCATCCGTTCCATCCCGCAGATACCCCGCGATCCCACACTGATCAGTCACGATCACCGGCGTCCCGCAAGCCATCGCTTCGGCAGCCACCAGTCCGAACGGATCATTGTCACGCGAGGGCAGAACGAGTGCATCGATGGAATGGTAGAACGCCCCCAGATCGTCGACGGTGTGTAGAATCCATATTCTTTCCCGGTCCAGCATTTCACCTGCGTGAATTTGATTCATCAGCTGCCGCAAATAATTTTCATCCGGACCAGTGCCGACAATTGTCAGATCTGTGTCGGGAATTTTGGCTACAGCTTGGACTAAAACGTCGACGCCTTTCTCGGGGCTTAATCTTGCGATGCAGCCAATTTTGAATCCCGGTCCCGCACCCGGCCCCTGTCCCGGCCCCGAGAATCGATTGAAATCAATCCCATTCGGAATCGCAATCACCCTTTCCGGCTTCCACCCCAAATCGAGATAGATCTTCCGACTCAACTCCGACACGCAGATGGTCTTCACTTTTTCACTCAGTGTCCGCAGTTGGGACAACCACGGATTCTTCCGTAGCCACGGCCCCACGCGGTCATGCTCAATCCAAAAAACTTTGATGCCCTTTGCGACGGCTGTTTCCGTCAGCAATAATTTTTCGCTGAGCGAGAGCATAAGAATCGCATCGACGTCTCCAAAAGCGCTGAGTGCCGATTCCAGTCGTCGCTGCATCTTCCGTTTACGCCAGACGAAACTCATCACACTCGATTTCGTCACCGGAGGAGGTCCGATATCGAGTTCCGCATGGATCAGACGGGCGTTTGCAGTTTCTTCCAGTAGCACCGGGCAACTACCCAAGAACGCGACGGCATGCCCACGCTCACGCAATCCCTTCATCAGGGAGAGGGTCTGGATTTCCGCGCCGCCGCGGGCCGACTCCAATGGGAAACGGGTGAAGAGGATACGCATCGGGAGAGCAAGTCTAACAGGTCTTCCTCATTTCGCCGTGATCTTCTCCTGCCCCCCCATATACGGCCGCAGCACTTCCGGAATCGTCACGCTGCCATCCCTGTTCTGATAGATCTCCAGAATCGGAATCAAAATCCGCGGACTCGCGATGCAGGTGTTATTCAGGGTGTGCACGAAGTGCTTCTTCCCGTCCGCAGCTTCATATTTAATGTTGAGCCGGCGTGACTGGAAATCATGGAACGTCGAGCAGCTGTGCGTTTCGCCGTATCCCTTGCGAGACGGCATCCACGTCTCGATGTCGTTTTTGAAGACCTGCCCGCGGCCCATATCGCCCGTACAGACATCAACCACGCGATACGGGAGCTTGAGTGCGAGGAGGACCTCTTCAGCGTTGGTGAGAATTTCTTTGTGCATCTTCGCACTGACGGCCGGATCATTCTCGCAGAGGACCACCTGCTCGACTTTCTGGAACTGGTGAATCCGATAGAGGCCTTTCGTGTCCTTGCCATACGTCCCCGCCTCGCGGCGGAAGCACGGCGAGATGCCGCAGTAGCGCTTGGGCAGTTCTTCCAGCTTCAACACTTCATCTTTATGGTAGCTCGTGACAGAAACTTCGGACGTGCCGATCAAATAGGCTCCGTCGCCTTCCACTGGCCCGTCTTTCTCTTTTTGTACACCAACGGCGTACGCCTGCTCCTCTCCCCCGGGGAAGTAGCTCGTTCCCATCATCGCGGGGTAATGGACAAGCAGTGGTGGGATGAAGGGCGTGTAGCCCTTCTTGCGCAGATGATCGAGTGTGAACATCAAAATCGCGAGTTCCAGCCGCGCGCCGTCGCCTTTCAAAAAGTACGTGCGTGAGCCGGCAATCTTCACGCCGCGTTCGATATCGATGATGTCGAGCTTCTCGCCGAGCGTCACATGATCGAGCGGCTCAAAATCGAACTGCGGTAATGTTCCTTCCTTCCGCACTTCGCGGTTCTCCGTATCATCTTTTCCGACCGGAACATTCGGAAGAGGAATGCCAGGAAGGAGGAGTTGCAAGTGATTCCATTGGACTTCGAGCCCGGCGAGTACATCTTCTTTCGTCTTCAGCTCATCCGAGAGCGTCTTCATCTCCTTGATTGCCTTCTCTTTCTCCGCGCCCTTCATCTTCGGCACGTCTTTACTCACTGCGTTCTTCTTGCCGCGCATCTCTTCAACCGCTTTCAAAAGATCCAGGCGCTCGGTGTCGAGCTTGAGGAACGCCGTTATATCGATCGCGATGCGCTTCTTCTTCGCGGCATCGGCGTAGG
>JAHFJP010000005.1 GCA_023245765.1 Candidatus Peribacteria bacterium | reverse complement strand
CAACGTTCTTCCTCAGCTCTCTCCTTCTCTATCTTCAGTACAGAGACACGGGCCTTCGATCGTCATACACCTGGAGCGTTGCGATGTTCCTGTTCGCACTGCTTTCGAAAGTATCGGTCATCGCCTTGCCACTGATTCTTCTGATGATTGACTGGCGTGATGGGCGGCAATGGACCAGGAAAGTACTGATCGAAAAGGTGCCGTACTTCAAACTCAGTGCGTTCGCCGGGGTTATTGCTCTCTACGGCAAAACGCAACAGATCGCACACAGCACGATCACGGAGACCGTGCTACTGGTGATCAAGAGCACAGCGTTTTATCTCGAAAAGATCGTTCTACCACTACATCTTTCACCAATGTATCCGTTCATAGGAGACATTCATCTGACATCGCCGGAATTCTTCATCCCAACGATCGTCATCATCGCGCTCGCGGGGGGTGCACTCTGGTCGCTGCGATGGACGCGGGAGGCGATGTTTGCACTGCTGTTCTTTCTGCTCGCGATTGCGCCCTCGATGTTCAACTTCCGCAAAGGGGAAGAAGGCGACATCTACATTGCATCCGACCGCTATGCCTACCTCGCCTCGTTCGCGGTGCTATTTCTGGTGTGCGTGGTGCTCTTCCGTTTGCGGGAGAAACTGTCGCCGATGATCATCAATATCGTTGTTGCAGTGATGGTCATCACACTAGGCCCCCTTGCGTACATGCAAACCGGAATATGGAATGACAGCGAGACGCTCTTCACGTCCGTCATCGCATCGTATCCACAAGCTCAGGCCGCGCATCACAATCTCGGTGTGCTGTATCAGAAGGAAGGGCGTCTGCAGGACGCGCTGAATCAATACCAGGCAGCGCTGGCGATTGCACCTAAAGCGAGCACCGAAAGCAACGTTGGTGATATTTTCCGGGAGAATGGTCAGTTCTCCGATGCTGCTGCTCACTATCAGAATGCTCTCACTCTCAATCCGCGCAGTGTTGATGCTGAACTCGGGATGGGATTCCTCCATCTACAGCAGAATGACATCGACGGCTCAATCGCCGCCTTCCAGTCGGCTGTGGAGTACGGTCCTCTGGATGCACGAACGCACCTGAATCTCGGTGCGGCATTGATGAGAGCAAAACAAATCGATGATGCGATTGCGCAGTACCGCATCAGTATCGCACTCGATCCGGGGAATGCCGGGGCACACTTCAATCTTGGTGTCGCGTATGAACGATTGGGTAAAATTGATGATGCGCAGTCAGCGTATGCGCGCGCGAAGCAGTTGGACCCCTCTCTGGAAAAACCCTAGCTCAAAGGCAATTCGTCACAACATGTCTAAAGTAACTGGATCAGATGATGAACGTTGAGATGTTGCTAAATTCTCAAAAATTTGATAGTATGTTCAATTGCCTATGACAAAAGAACAAGCTGAAGACAAAGAGAATTCGGGAGTTGTGTATGTTGAATACAAGCCAACGGATACCTTGGTCACAGTCGGAGCGAAAAAAGCTCGATTGGGCATTTTCAGCGCAGCCGCTGATGTCAATGATAGTCAAATAATCTACGAAATAACCATTACGCAAAAAGGAACAGCAGATGATAGTGAGATCAACAATTTTTCGATCGTGCGTGCTGCTGACGGCCAGGTGATGGCTCCGGTCACACAGATGTGCATGGGTGTTGCAAAACTCAGTTTTTCTCCTCCGTTTACCATTCTCCCTGGAGATAAAATACATTTTTGTATTATTGGTGATGTTTTTGGAGGAGGAGGCAAAAATGTTGAACTCAATGTGAAACTTCTAGCAGTCGCGCCGACTACAGGATTCGGCGATCAGGGTAAACTTGTAGCATCAATGCAAAAAGTTACAGGCACTCCGACTAAAGTACTGATTTCACCGGCTAAGATTGACCCGCGCCAGTGGTTGAACACCATCAATACACATCTGTAAACCAGTGGATACTGTTACCAGTGATTGGAGGCGCATTGGCTGGGGAGGAAGGATTCGAACCTTCGAATGGCGGCTTCAAAGGCCGCTGCCTTACCACTTGGCGACTCCCCAACGCTGTGCAATAGTACCAGAATTTGTTTTCGAGCACGCCTTTACTGCATTCAGAGATGAAAGTGCTCCGTGCGTACAGTATGCTTTCCGCTCATGGCTATCCAAACACGCGAGGCACTTTTCTCGGCACTGTTCCCGAACGAACCTGCCTTCCGCTGGAGGCAAGTTGAAGAGGCGCTGTTTCTTCCAAACGCGAACAGTTGGAAAGACGCGACATCGCTTCCGAAAGCTATTCGCGAAAAGCTCATCCAAGATATGCCGTGGATGACCTGCAAAGCGGAGCGTCTGTACACAAGCAAGCGCGGCGACACGGTAAAGGCCGCACTCGCTGCCGCAGACGGAAAGTTGTTTGAAAGCGTGCTGATGGCAAACATGCGCGACCAGTGGACGGTCTGCGTCTCGTCGCAAATCGGATGCGGCATGGGCTGTACGTTCTGCGCCACCGGCGCGATGGGATTCAAACGCAGTCTGACAGCCGACGAAATTATGGATCAGTACCGCTTCTGGAAGC
The DNA here is from genome assembly GCA_023245765.1 of Candidatus Peribacteria bacterium. GTDB lineage: Bacteria > Patescibacteriota > Gracilibacteria > Peribacterales > Peribacteraceae > JABFSS01. The sequence goes on along the minus strand of JAHFJP010000005.1, from coordinate 69,248 downwards.
AGTACCTGCGTGAAAAGCCGGAGCTTCCGCAGCGCATCAGTAACGTCGTCTTTATGGGTATGGGCGAGCCGCTGACGAATTACCAGAACGTGAAGAAAGCGATCCACGCATGGCTCAAATACACCGATATCGGTCCCACGCGCATCACGGTCTCGACCGTCGGGGTGCTGATGCAAATGGAGACGTTGCTCAAAGATGATGACTGGCCGCCGGTGCGCATCGCGGTGTCGCTGCACAGCGCAAATCAAAAGCGCCGGGAAGAAATCGTGCCGACGACGACGCCGGACTTCCTCAAAAAATTGACAGACTGGTCGCATCGATACGCGCGGATCAAAGGGAACAACCGTCATCACATCACCTACGAATACACGCTGATCACCGGCGTCAACGATACGCCAGAACTCGCGCATGAACTTGGTACATATATAAAAGGTACGTCCGCGAGCCTGATCAATTTGATTCCCTACAATCCCGTCGTCGGTAAGTCTTTTACACGCACGAGCAAGCCCCGGATAGCGGAGTTCAAGAAGATACTCGAAACGTACGGCCTCAACGTGACGCAGCGCAAAACCATGGGCGACGATATCGCGGCGGCTTGCGGGCAGCTGGTGACTCAAACGGAGGCGACGAAGCCTGATGCCAGCCATTCGCGTATCGCACTCGACGTTTCGTAGAGGGCAGAGGGTGATGAGCACCGCCACGTACGTTGTTGAAAAAGGCTCTAGGAGATTGTAGATTGAACCCTATGTTTCCACTTCTCACAATCCTGACGAATGTGCTGACTGCCGGAGAAGCAGGTGACTGGTTTCTGAATAAAACGAGATACTCAATGGAGAAGCTTAGTGAATCTGAGCGCGTTGATTTGAAGAAGCTCGTGAGCAGACGCAAGTATCTCAAGCCCTATGAGCTGGCAAAACTCGAGAAGCTGCGGACAAAAATGATCGTGAAGCCTCGCGGGAAGCTCTATTAAGCCCGATCAGAACGCAGAGAGCCGCGCACCTCCGGCAATGACGGCAATGGATGCACGATAAAATGGGCGAACGGTTCAATGGATCGGCCCTCTATCGTTCGGCCTGCCTGAATCTCTTCATCGGAAACAAGAGCCATAGATTGTATGCTGGGGATGCGTTCTGCCAAAACCGCTGAGAGACCGGGCGGCACCGTCACATCGCATATTTCTGCGAGTTCCCGCTTGGCCGCGGTGACACCACTCTCCCGTTTCTGATGGGTAAGAAACCACGACACAATCTTGGGCGCGAGAGTGGGAGGAACATCGGAAACTCGAATGTCTTGTTCGGAAGCTCTCTCCAGTGTTCCTCCACCCTGCGTCAGAAAGGCCGCGGCATCGTCATCAGTGAACCGGATGCCGCCTCCAAACGGTGAAAGCTGCTTGTATCGCTCACTCCATGCCAGAGCAATTTTCCCATCCACGACCAGACGAATGAGCGACGACACGCTCACACGAAGATGGGGATATCCCGACACATCCAGGACAGGCAGGCGTTCCTTCCCTCCTGCAAGAATTTTCATGTAGTCCACAGGAGAGAGCGCCGACGGGACGTACTCTGTAACGGTCTGCCTCTCTGCGGGAACCGGCGATGGCAATGCATCCAAGGCCCGGAGCTGTTCAGCGACTGCAGAAACATGCGTTTGCGCATCTGTTGCCGAGACAATGCGGGCATTGGTGTCCCGAAGCTGCGCAAACGTCGGTATTTCATTCATAGGAGCATAGTGAAGGAATCTGGCCATCTGACCAGAGAATATTTGGTGAATACGCCCGGTGAGGCATTTTGAGCTAATGAAAATGGTACTAGACAAGTCCTATTTAAGATGGTATAACTTCTCCCTTTTGTATTCTCCTCCCTCCCCGTCTATGCGTACGTCCGCTTTCACCCGCAGTCTGAGCGCTCTGACCGCTCTCGCACTCTTTCTGCCCCTGGGAGGGATGTTGAGCACCGTCGAAACCGCACATGCGGACTACACGCAGTGTGCCGACGGCATCGATAACGACCACGATGGCCGGATCGACTATCCCGAGGATGACAACTGCTCCTCGATCGATGATACGACCGAGTGGGCGGATAACGGCGTGTTCGTGAGTGTGACGGACAATCGCGACACCGTGTCGCCGGGCGAGGCGGTGATTTACATCATCACGCTCAAGCAGCAGCGCGAGGATGTTGCACTGATGGACGTGATGTTCCATGTGCCCTTCCAGAGCGGAATCACGTACATGAGCGACGACGGATCGATCATCGATGGAGGAGCGACCGGCCGGTGGATCAAAGTCGCCGTCTTTAAGAACAACACCCGCCACCTCTCGGTCCATGCGGTCATCAGCCCGTATGCCAAGCCGGAGCAGCTGCTCGTCACGCGCGTTACGGCCAACGGCAGCACGGCGAGCGACACAACGCTTGTCAGCACCGGAGGACGCTCAATCCCCTACCCCGAAAACCAGCTCCAGGTCTCGATCAGTGACCACCGCGATAATGCAGGCCCCGGCGATGTACTGGATTACCTCGTCACCGTTCGTAACCCCGAGCACACTGCCACGACCGTCCACGTCCGCGTCAGAATCCCGGTTGCCCTGCAGGTGACCGATGCCCGCGACGCAGACTTCATCGGCAACGAAATCGTCTGGCAGAACGTCACGCTTGAACCCGGCCAGGAAAAGGCTTTCAGCTTCCGTGCTGTCGTTGATACGCGCGCACCACGGTCATACGCGATCCAGGTGGTCGCGAGAGCCGGAAACGTTGTCGCCTACGACCGCACGGTCACCGGCGGATCGCCGTACAACCTGTTCTCCACGATCACGGACAACCGCGATACAGCGAACCGTGGCGACCTGCTCACGTACGTCATCCACGTTGATAACACGGCCGGTAGACTCGATCCGGATGCCAACATCGACGCGGCACTCCCGGTCTACGGAGAGTTCGTCTCTGCAACCGAAGGCGGATACTGGGACGGCAAGAACGTTCGCTACCTCCACATCCAGGTGGCTCCCGGTGGCAGCCGCGATCTGATGTTCACGGTCCGCGTCCGCAGCGATGCTCCGGATTCCACACTCCTGCGCGCAACGGCGCTCGTGCAGGGCTTTACCACGAGCGACATCACCCAGGTTACGGGAGGGGTCGCCGGCGTGTACGGTCACCCGGCCGATTACAGTTCGCCGTACGGCAGCAACGTTCTTTCGGTCAGTAAAGTCGCCGACAGGCCGAGTGCCTACGCCGGTGCCACCGTCCAGTACACAGTCACCGTTCAGAACATGGAGAATCGCGAGTTGCGCAATGTCGCAGTGAACGACGCGTATAACCCCGCAGTCTTCACGGTCACGGACGCCGGTGCGGGCAACGTCAACGACGGTCGCATCTCCTGGACCATTGATTCGATACAGCCGGGCGAGACGCGCACCTTCACCTACAGCGGCCGCGTATCGCGCAACCTCCGTTCGGGTAATGATGTCCTCAACACCGCACGCGCCTACGTTGGCAGCGACGATGTCGGCTACATCCCGACCGCGATGTCGAACATCGACGTGTACAACCAGCTGATGCCGGTCACGGGTATCGGAGACTACTTCAGCCCACTCGAAGACACTGGCAAGTTCCTGACCCCGATCGCGTCCGCTGCAGAAGGCAATGGGTTGCCGTTGGTGGTGTGGATGGCGGTGATGGCGATCGGAATGGCGACGGGTGGTGTGATGGGCAAGAAGTACCTTGCATAACGTAATCGATGTAACCGACGAAACCGAGGAATCCGAGGATCCTCGGTTTCTTTGGTTGCTTTGGTTTCCTCGGTTTCTTAGTCTTCGACCCTCTCCATCACAAACTTCTTCACCGTCTCTGGCAGCGACTTAATCACCTCATCGACCTTCTCCCGTTCCTCCTTCGGTGGAACGCTGAGCACCCACGCCGCGAGATCCTCGCCCTTTGGGTGTGTGCCACCGACGCCAATCCTGAGCCGCGGAAATTCTTCTCCGAGCACGACAACAATGGAGCGCAGTCCGTTGTGTGTTCCCGGCCCCCCCTTCATTCGCAGCCTGATCTCTCCGAGCGGCAGATCGATATCGTCGCAGACGACCAGAATCTGCTGCCGCGGGTTGAGCTTGTAGAACTCGATGAGCTTGCGAATGCATTCTCCTGAGCGGTTCATGTAGGTCGTCGGCTGGACGAGGAGGATCGGTACGGTGACGATACGACCCTCCTGCATGCGGCAGAGAAATTTTTGGTTCTCCTTCCACTCGCCTTCCCCAAATTCTTTCGAGAGCAGATCGACCGACTGAAACCCTGCGTTGTGCCGCGTTTTCTGATGTTCCTTTCCGGGATTTCCGAGGCCGACAATGACGAGGTGGGGCTTCATTGTCCGCCGACCTTGGAAGACGTGAAGCTTTTCTTCGTCGGGCGCGCCGAAGGATCTTTGACCTGTTCGTTCGACGACTTCTTGCCCTTGTGGAAGCCATCCTCCTGGATGTGCTCCGCAACAAACTGCGAGAGTAGTTCTTCGATGTGCTTGGCGTTCTTGAGGTTCTTCGTATGCAAATACGCCTCCATATTTTTCAAGATCACGGACTCGACACGCCTGGGGCGCGGAACACACTCGAGGGAAACAGCCGCGCCAGTGGAAATTTTCTCAACCGACACCGTGCCATAGCGCAGGAGTGTGCCGGCGATCCCGTGCGTCTCGGTCGAAACACCTTGAATGTCGCTGTAGAGAATCCGCGAAGACTGACGATGGAACCACCCAAGCCATTCAAGGTCGATGACTCCGTGATCGGTGATAATCCAGGCATCGAGGTAGTAGTCGAAAAAATTCCTGAGCCACCAGATGAGCGACACCATGCTCCAGAGCCCGATAATGACAATCATCGCCTGTGTGTGACGAATCGAGAGCAGAAGCCACGACGCTAAAAATGATACCGACGGGAAGAAGAGATATCGCAAGCCAAACAACCAATGTTTATGCACGACCATGCTGATGTGCTCGTCGTCCTCCAGGTGCTTTTTGAACAGGAACGCGTCCATGGGCAGTAGTGTAGCGCAATGCTCTGTAAAGCGCTGTACACCGGGCAGTACGGCTCCTAGAATGCGCCAGATGAAGCTCCAAAAACACGGATTCTGGTACCACCTTCTCGATGTCCTTTTCAACATCGTCGTGATCGTGGCGATTGTCGCTGCCATCCGCACGTTTCTCGTCTCGCCGTTCCAGGTGGAAGGCAGCTCGATGGTCGATACGCTCAGCGATAAGGAATACATCATCATCAACAAATTCGCCTATCTTCTCGGCCAGCCGGGACGCGGGGACGTGGTCGTGTTCCGGCCGCCGAGCGATATGAAAAAATATTATGTGAAGCGGGTCATTGGCATGCCGGGCGACACGGTGACGATCAAAGATGGATATGTGTTTCTCAAGAAAGCCGGTGAGAAGGAAAGCCAAAAGCTCGACGAGTCGGGCTACCTGAATCCCCACAATCTCGGCCATACCTTCCGTCATCCGCCAAGCAGTGGAGACCGCACGGCAGCCACTTACGAGGTTCCGGCCGGAGAGTACTTTCTCCTCGGCGACAATCGACAAGGCAGTCTGGATTCGCGCAGCTTCACCGCCGAGAACGGTAAGCCGATCCCCTTCGTTGCCGAAAACGAGATCAAAGGCCGCGTCTGGTTTATCGCCCTGCCGATCACGAAGATTCATGCACTGGAGGCACCGGAATACGGACTTTAGCTTTTTAGCTTTTTAGCTGTTTAGCTTGTTAGCTTCTTAGCTTTCATTCAATGAACCTAAAAAGCTATGCAGCCATTTCTCGCGTCATTTTCCCTTGCACACGATTGCCATTCCTATAGAATAAAGACAGTCCCCTTGGGGATTTTTTCATATCTGAGCGCCATGTTCACAGCCGTCAGCACCTACATCAACGAAGCGATCCAGGAACTCGAGCTCGTACGCTGGCCGACGCGCCAGCAGGCGGTGCGTCTCTCCGTGATCGTCCTCGCCTTCACCCTGGTCTCTTCCGCGATCTTCGGTCTCGTCGATTTCCTTCTGAGCCAGGTCGTCCGATTCCTCCTCTCCTTCGTCGCCTGAGTATGGGCAAGCAGGACCCCCGCGCTGGCCGAAACTGGTACGTGCTGCACACGTACTCCGGATATGAAGATAGTGTGAAGCAGGCGCTCGAACAGCGCGTGGAGTCGCTTGGCATGCAGGATTATATTTTCAGTGTCATGGTTCCCAAGGAAAAGCAGCTGGTGTTCAAGAAGGGCGAACCGGTCGAGGAGGAGAAAAAGCTGTTCCCCGGCTACGTGCTCGTCGACATGATCGTCACGGATGATTCCTGGTACGTGGTTCGCAACACTCCCAATGTCACCGGATTCGTCGGCTCGGGCAACATTCCGGTCGCCGTGAGCCCCGAGGAGTTCGGCGTGATCGAACGAAGAGTCGGCGAAGAGCAGGCGAAGTTCCGCAGCGACTTCCAAGTCGGCGACCTCGTGATCATCATCGACGGGCCCTTCAAAAACTACGAAGGCAGCGTCCAGAGCGTCGACGTGAACAAGGGCAAATTGAACGTGGCAGTCTTGATTTTCGACCGCGAGACGCCGGTCGAACTTGACTTCACGCAAGTAAAAAAGAAATAGCGCAGGCATTCTGCCTGCGTACGCGGCCGAAGGCCGCGATTATCAACAACGATATTCAGCCTATAATATTTTCATGGTAGCTCGACATTTTGATATCGCCGGCCTCGTCCAAGGTGTCTTCTACCGAGCTCAAACCAAAGAGAAAGCTGACGAACTCGGCATCACGGGCTGGGTGAGGAATACCGATAATGGTGGTGTAGAAATTCATGCCGAAGGCCCTGAGGACAAGCTGAAAGAGCTCGAGCAGTGGTGCTGGGAGGGGCCACCGAGAGCGATCGTAGCGAACGTGACGGTGACCTCTACGGATGAGAAACCGTATGCGTCGTTTGAGATCGCATCTTGATCGTCCTCATGAGCAGCACTCCCAGGATCATTGTCTCCGTGACCTGGCCCAGCGTGTAGCCGAGGGGGAGGCTGAAGACGCCGTAGGTTGGTGAGAGTTGCCAGGCAATTGCGACGGCAAAGAGACCGGAGCCGACACCAAGCACCGCGGGGATCATCGTGTTCTTGAGAGAATAGAACGACCGCAGGAGCAGGTGTGCTGTGCTTTCGAAGGGCACGCTGAGTGCGTACAGAATCAAACTCATCCGGAATGCTGGGTACCATGCGTCAGATTGCAGATGGACCAGGCGCGCAGCAATGGGCGCACAGATGATCAGTCCGAGTGCCGCAGGAAGAGTAAGCGCGAGCATCATCCCAATACCTTTTTCCACATAGACTTTAAAGCGCAGCCATTCGTTTTTCGCCGCGGCTTGGCCGAGCAACGAATAGGCAGACTGAGCAAGTGCAACGCCGGCGACTCCGACAATCACTCCCTGGAAGTTCCGTGCATAGGCATTGATCGTGATTGATCCGGTATCGAGACCCGAAGCGATCGTATCGAAGAGCAGCAACTGGAGCTGGAGTGCGCCGAGGGCGAACATGCGCGGGAGCATGAGCAGGCCCATCTCATGGAGATCGGGATGCCAGAGACCCTGAGCGGAGCCGAAGGGTGGAAACCGGAAGCCGTAGTGGAACACCGCAGCCGCGCGGACGAGCACGTAGAGGACTGCGCCGCCGACCGTGCCAACCATCGGTCCATAGACACCAAAAAACGGCGTGAGCCAGAGTGTCCCAGCAATCGTCCCGAGCGTATAGACAATCGGCGTGATGCCGTAGATCCAGTAGCGCTGCTCGGTGATGAGGTACTGCCCGAAGGAGTTGCCGAAAACGAAGAGGAAGTTTGTGAGGAGCGCCAGTTGCCCGAAGCGAATATAGAGCGCGAGCTCTTCACCCGTGAACTTCACCATGTAGTGTGCGATCCACGGGAACGCGAGTGCCAAACCGAGACCGATGAGTGCGAACAGTGCACCTCCCATCGCCATCGTCCCGGTCAGTACGCTGTTGATTTCGTCGCGCCTACCATGGGCTTTGTGCGCTGCAAGAATCGGTACAAAGACCGTCCCGAGCGCGGACATGATGCACACCTGAAAAAGCAGATCGCTCGGGCGGAACGCGCTCACGTATACGTCAACGACGCCAAGACCAGGGAACGTTCGGGCCAGAAGATTATCGCGAATCAGCCCAACGAATGACGCGGAGAATCCCGTCACCGCAAGAACGATTGCACCACCCATCAGGCGGTGCTGTTGAAGAAATTGAGGCAATTTCACCCAAACAGCATGCAGGGCTCAGCCCTGTGAGCGTATTGACAAAATTTAAAAATAATATAAAATTCTATATGAGTTCTTTGTCAATTCACGTGCCCCTGTACTCATGATTTTCACGGCCCCATTTCTCGGAATCACATGATCTTCGAGCAACTGGGCTAGGAGATCATGTCCGTGGGGCACAGCGAAAGGAGGAAATCATGAACCGCCTTATTTTGGCCTGCATGGCGCTTCTGTTGTTGGGCTCGGTGGAAGCCGACGCTCAACTGCTGAAATGCCGTCGTCACCTCCGCTGCGAGGAAATGCAGCAATTGGAAAAAACCACTGCTCCGCTGTTCATCCACTATCAAAAGGCGGAGCCGAAGCCCCCGGCCATCGGGCCGGAGGGCGTCCTCAAGGAAGTCGAGCCGGCGAAGAAGCCAGGCGATCCGCAAATTGGCCGCTTGGTGCCGTTCAACGTTGAGGACCAACCCGGCGCCAAGAAACCGAAGGAAAAGGAATTCCGGCCAAAGGGCCAGGTCGTTGTGAAGTTCTACCGCTTCAAAGAACAAGTCGTCATTGAGGCGGCACCGGATGTGAAGATCACTCCGGCCGAAAAGTATGACTTCATGGTCGAAATGGATCTCCGCGGCACGGACGTCACGCTCCGCACAAAAAACGTGACGGTCGTTAGCCCGGGAATCATTTCCGGACCCAGTGAGGTCTACATCATTCGAGGAGAGAAGGGTTTTATGCTGAGCATCGGTGAGAAGTTGATCTGCCGGTTCAGCCAGGAGGAATGATTTCCCCATCGTCACCTACGGAAGGCCGCAGCAGCAATGCTGCGGTCCTTTCGAGATGCTTGCCTGCGCTGCGCGCTCTCCATATCCTTCCCCCATAGAAGCCCCGACACTCCAGTTTTCGGCAATGAGCGACGCGGACGTGAAGCAATCGCTCAAGAAATACTCCATCGGACTCACAGCTGAGGAAGCACGCAAGATCGAAACACTGCTCGGAAGAGCTCCAACCGTGGTCGAAGCAGTCATTTGGGGAATACAGGGCAGTGAGCACTCCAGCTACAAATCATCACGCCGCTTTTTGAAAATGTTCCCAACCACCGGCAAGCACGTCATTCTTGGACCGAAGGAAGATAGTGGCATCGTCGCATTGACCGATGGTCCTCCAGGGAAGCGCTGGGGCATTGTAGTCTCACACGAATCGCACAATCATCCCTCGCAGATCGTGCCATTTGAAGGTGCAGCGACCGGCGTTGGAGGAACGGTGAGAGACGTCGCCTGCATGGGTGCGCGCGTTGTGGGATGCATGGATTTACTGCGCCTCGGTGATCTCAAGAGTGCTGAATCGAAGAGTATCGCAAAGGAGGTCATGCGCGGCATCGGCGGGTACGGCAATCCCCTCGGTGTTCCAAACCTCGGCGGTGATACGGTCTTCGACGCAGGTTTCAACAGCAATTGCCTCGTGAACGCGATCGCAATCGGGATCGTCCGCGAAGACGAAGTGATCCACAGCGAAGTACCGGAGGAAGCCGCGAAGGAGAAGTACGACATCATTCTCATCGGAAAACCGACAGACCGCAGTGGTTTCGGCGGTGCGGCATTCGCGAGTTTGAGTATTGAAGAAGACAAGAAGGAACAGAACACGGGAGCCGTGCAGGAGCCCAACCCCTTCCTGGAGCGCCACATACTGATCTCGACATACGCGCTGTTCGACTGGCTCGCAGCAACCGAACATCTGCATCGCGTGAGCTTCAAAGATCTCGGTGCCGGGGGCGTCGTCTGTGCAACGGTCGAACAAGTTGCGGGGAAGAATTTCGGAGCCGATGTACAGCTCGACAAGGTCCATGTCTCCATCCCCAATCTCCCGCCGGAGGTGATCGCGTGTGCCGAAACGCAGGAACGCTTTTGCTGGATGTGCCATCCGTCACTCACACAGCAAATTCTGAAGCACTACAACGTTGACTGGGATCTGCCGAGCGTCGCTGAGGGTGCGCGTGCGAGCGTGATTGGAACGGTGAACGACTCCGGCATCTACCATCTGACCCACAAAGGAGTGACTGTCTGTAAGGCAAAATCACAGGACATCACGAGCGGCCTTCTCTACACCCGCCCGACAAAACTCATGGAAGCGAAGAGGAAGGAACCGGAGATTCATTGCGACGAAAAAGGAACAATCACGGTACAGTCCCCTCTCCTGCTTGCGGGAGAGGGTGGCGCCGTCGCGGCGCCGGGTGAGGGCATAAAATTAAGCATCACCAGTGTTTTTCATTTACTTTTGAGTCATCCCAACCACGCATCAAAATCCCGCGTCTTCCGCCACTTCGACAAGTCTGTGATCGGCAACACCATCATCGACGCCGGCGAGGCCGACGCATCCGTGATTACGCCGCTGACGGATCTCCTGTCGTATCTTCCTGGCGGTACGCATCCCGGCTGGCAGCTGACGGAACAAGAAGAACGGACAGGCGCGGTATTCGCCGGAGACGGGAATCCCCGGTACGGAAGAATTTCCGCATACTGGCAGGGCGTCCTCGCATCCGTCGAATCGATGATGAACGTCGCTGCAGTCGGTGGAACTCCCCGCGCGCTCACGGACTGCCTGAATTACGGCAATCCCGAGATTCCCGCCCAACTGGCATCACTGGAAGAGGGCGTTCGCGGCATCAGTGACGCGGCGAGAACAGTCACATTCAAGGGGGAATGTGTGCCGGTCATCTCCGGGAACGTGAGTCTTTACAATTCGCTTCCGGATGGCAGTTCGATCCCGCCCTCAGCAATTGTCTGCTGCATCGGCGCGATTGCAGATGCGACGAAAGCCATCACAATGCAGATCAAAAAGGCCGGCTCGCATCTGTACCTCATTGGCGAGCGGAAGGATGAATGCGGCGGCTCGGCGTACTACGAAATCCTGGAAGCGGCCACTGGAGCTGCGCGCAACGAACTCCTCGGCTCGCAATTGCCACACCCGGACTTCGATGAAGTCACGAAGCAAATGACGCTCATCATCGACGCTGTAGGGAGCGGACTCCTTCTCTCCTCACACGACATCAGCGACGGAGGGCTCCTCCTCACGCTGTTTGAAATGCTCATGCCACAGCGCAAGATCGGTGGATCACTCGGCGTGACGATCGACGTGGGATCGCTCAAGAGCTCCCTGAGCGTGGATAAACTTCTCTTTACGCAAACCCCGGGATTTGTCGTCGAAGTTGCTCCCAACAACAATGAGACATTTCTCGCCCTCTGCAAAAAGCATTCGGTGAGCGCACATGCCATCGGGATTGTGACGGGTGCAAAAACGCTCCACGTTAAAAACGGTGTACATGATCTGTTGTCCCAAGACATTGAAGAACTGAAGAAAATCTGGGAACAGGCATTGCCAATGGCTCTTGAGCAACAGGTATACTGACATCATGCGCACCCTCACCACTCGTCTCACGTTGCCTCTCTTCGCCGTTCTGCTTGTAGCAGCACTGCCGTTGTTTGCGCAGGACACCCAGAATGACCTGACCGGCGGTACGATCATCGTTGAACAGAAGAGCGAGCTCGACGCGGTGGGCGACTGGACGATGCTCCAGCCGAACCAGGAATCGTTCAAGCGAACGGATAAGCAACTGACGATGCCGGATATGCTCCCGGGCAAATACACATTCCTCGCAAATGCGCCCAACGGGACAAGCACACATATTGATCTCTTTCTCGGCGATGAGGTCCTTGCGACGTCCGAGACCCCGCAAATCACGTTCGATCTCGCCGATAAAATGACACTAAGGATCGCCGTCAGTTACACGCTGACGATCTCCGGAAAAGTTGGGGTCAACAGCATTCCCTCGGGCGTTCCGTTCGTACTGGTGGGACCAAACAGCATGACGAAGAAAGGCGTGACTCCAGCGGAATTTTCACCCTTTCCGATCGGCAATTACAGCGTCACGTATCGTCCAGACGGCTGTCCGCAGCCACCAGCACAATCGGGATTGCTGCAGAAGGATGACCGCGTGAACTTCAATGTTGAAATCGTCTGTAAATCGTTTCGTCCGGTGGAAACCGACAACGCCCCGGAGCACATCAGCACAAAAATCGGCGGTGAGACGCTCACATTCACCGACGTCCCATACGATTCGTGGTTTGCCCCGTACGTCGCGACTGTCACGAAGCGTGGTGTCATGGGTGGATATACGGACATGAATGGCGTTTCAACTGGCAAATTCGGGCCCGGCGACCCTGTGACGGTCGCACAACTCGCGAAGATTGCCCATACTGCACTGAAACTGAATGAGAATGAGTTCATGTCAGCACCACAGAATCCCCTTGCACGTGGCCAGTGGTTTACGCGGTACATCGCCTCCGCGGAGGAACGGGGCTGGCTCATTTACCTCGATGGCTCCATCGACCCCAACCGCCCAGCGACACGAGCCGAAGTCGTGACGACCCTGTTGCAGCTGTTCGACGTCCCTGCGAAGTGGCCAACGGGAACGGTGTTCACCGATGTTTTGAGAAAAACTCCGTACAGCGGTGCAATCGAGACCGCCGCAGCCGAAAAAATCGTCTCCGGCTCTACCGGCCCCGATGGCAAACCAACCGGCCTCTTCCACCCGTCGGAGCAGATCACGCGCGCGGAGATCTCGAAGATCCTGATCACGGTCTACGAAAAATACCAGGCCGCATCGTCATCATCTGCAGGACGGTAGGTCTAGGCGACCATGGATGATGCAAGACCGGTGATATCGCCGGCGCCCATGCAGACGAGGACATCGCCTGAACGCAGGACCTCCCCTTTAAGCATCTTCTCTGTTTCGGCGATCCCACACCCATCCACACACCGCACATGGCTGGCTTTTTCGATGTCCTTGATGAAGGCCGGAAGATCCACCTTCTCTGTTTCGATGTCCTTTCGCGCCTCATAGACATTGGTAACGACCACGGTATCGATGCCACGGAAACATTCCGTAAATTCCTGATACAACTTGAGTGTCCGGTCATGCGTATGGGGCTGGAACGCGCAGATGATGCGCCGGCCGGGATACTCCGCTATGAGCGCATCGAGCGTCGCCCGGATTTCGCGCGGGTGGTGTCCGTAATCGTCGATCACCGGAATGCCGTTGCCGAACGTACCTTTCAACTCCAGGCGTCTCCAGCTCCCCGCGTATCCGGACACGGCCGACTGTGCCTGTTTGTCCGGTATGCCCAAGAGCTTTGCGAGTGCGAGCACCAACTGCGCATTGCCCTGCATGTGCCGTCCGGGGGTCTTGAGGGCAATCAGCGGCTCTGTGTCGGCATCAATGACTGTACGGTCGGACGCATCGGCGATGGCACGGCAATCGGGATCGCCCAGATGTGTGATCAACGTGCCATTGCTGGGAAGCCGGTGGATGAATGCGATGAACGACGCACGGTAGTCCTCGATCGATTTGTAGAAGTCGAAGTGGTCGCCATCGCACGTGGTCATCAGGATGATCGATGGATTGTAGTGATGGAACGAGTTACGGTATTCGCAGGCTTCGAGGAGGAAAATGCCTCCATCTCTTCCCTTTCGCCAATTCCTGCCCTCCAATTCCTTGAGTTTGGTTCCAACGACAATGGTCGGATCGCGCCCACTATGCATCAACAGGCGTGCCGCCATTCCCGTCGTGGACGATTTCCCGTGCGTACCGCAGACGGCGATGACGGTATGGCCTTTTGAGAGGTCTCCGAGAGCCTCAGGATACGACTTCTGCGGAATGCCAAGCTCTTTTGCGCGCTTCCGCTCAGGAGCCTCCACAGGAATCGCTTCGGAATAGACGAATACATCGGCATCGGAAGGCACGGATGCTCCAGATTGATCCAACGTGATGGTGATGCCCTGCGAGCGGAGATCATCCAACAAGGGCGCAGCATGCTGCGCCCCTACAGCACGATCGCTGCCTAACACATCATGACCCGCCGCACGCTGCAGCGATGCATATGCGCTCAAACCAATGCCGCCGATTCCTGAACAGTAGATCTTCACAATGGTATTCTACATGCAATGGCGTACAGAGATTTAGAACCGATGAGCAAACAGCTGACGATTGTCGTCGGCCTTACGGTCGTGGGATTCATGGCGTTCGGCCTCGCTCTCTCGTACTACCGCAATATCTTGTTCGATACGCATTTGATGGAGATTGGCGAGCAGAACGACATGTTGCAGAAGCATATTGATTCCGAGCAGGGTGATCTCGATTACTACCGCTCCGCGCAGTACAAGGACAAGTACGCAAAGGAAACGCTTGGCAAATTGAACCCCGGTGAAAAGCTCCTGATCATCACGCAAAAGCCGCCTTCGCTGGATATCAATCCCGGACCTGATTTTTCCGTGAGCGAACAGCAAACAGCCGCATTCGAAGAAACACTCCGTCAAATGCCCGTCTATCTGCACTGGAAACTCTACTTCTTCGAAAAAGAGAAGATTGAAGAATTGAAGCGGGGGATATAGCGCTTCACTTCACTGCAACAGGCTCTACGTACACCATCGTGCAGCGATCGCGGTTGCCGTTGAACTTCAGACGCCGCTTCTGTGCGTACTTCACAACTCCATCAACATCGGCATGAATGGTCCAATCCTTTCCAAGGTGCGTGTTCTTCCCCGGAAAGTACCAGAAACCCTTCTGACGAACGATGATTGATCCGGCATTCACCTTCTCATCACCAAAGCGCTTTACGCCGCGTCGCTTTGACCGACTGTCTCTGCCATTTGTGGTAGACCCACCTGCCTTTTTATGCGCCATAGCGGGGACATTCTAATGAGGTTTTTATTGCTTGCAAGAGCAAAACTCCTGCTTCAGAATCACATCCTCGACGCGGGGTGGAGCAGCCTGGTAGCTCGCGAGGCTCATAACCTCGAGGTCGCTGGTTCAAATCCAGCCCCCGCAACCAAAAAATGATTGAAACGATGTTTTTAGTCGCGAAATGGAGAGTTTGATGAATATAGTAATTATGCTATATTCTCTTTATGGCCGGACGAACACTGCTGCTGGGAAAAGAATTAGTCGACGTGGGCATTGCCGCACTTCCTGGGAAGATAACGACACTGGGCTCGAGTGAAGCTGTTGAGAGCGGCACTGGCGAATTGAAAATTCTGACGACAGCGCAACTCATTCACGCAGCGAGACTGTGCGTTTTCAGCAACATTGCTGTGGATGACAGTGGTGCATGGAACAGTGGCAGACTTTCGATCATTGAAGACGACGACATCATGGACAAGCAAGGAGATGGTTCCTCATTATGGCAAAACAGACTCAATGTTGAGATGCATAGAAAGGACACTACCCCGACACTTCAGATCAACGGCGAGTACTTCGAGGAATCTGATTATCCGACAGCCAACCGACATGCGGGAAATTTTCTCATCTCAATAGCATTGCTACTGCAGAGTCGTTTGTTCAAAACAGATCAGAAACCGATACTTCGCACGTTTGCAGGCAGTACGGCCAGGAGCATCGAGCAGCTGCTCCAGCAGATTGGCCCAAAAAGAAAGCAGACCTGACATTTTCTCGCTACAATTGATTCATGTCCGAAGCAGGAGGCATTGAAATCGGCGCGCCAGGCGAAGGCTCATCCGGAGCTCCCGAGGCTCTCAGCGAAGAAGCCAAGCAGCGGTTTGCCGCCGCAGCGGCAGCGATGCAGGCGATTCAGCGCGAGGAGAAGAAGAGCAAGAAGCGTGATACGCGTGTTGCACGGACGATCATCAAGTTTTTGAATGATGACCGCTACGCGCACCTGTTCGTGCTGATCTCGCGCCTCGTTGCCCGTGATTGTCCGTCTGTCTTCATTCTGGCGATTCTCTCGCTCATCGACGAAGAGTCCCGCGGTGTTGTGAAAGAATATCTGGAGGAAGTGCGGACCGAAATGAAGGAGGCATCGGCGGAAGTGTTCGACGACAACATGCAGGTCATGACGGGAGAATCGATCGACATGCACACCAACCGCATCCTCATCGCCTGGATCACGCGCATGCAGATGGTCATGGCTCTTGAAGCCGCCAAAATTCTCCAGAAGCTGATGGTTGACGAAGGCAATATTGACGGAACGGTCCTGCAGCTCACCACGTTCATTCTGCAGGAATTCTTCAAATCCAAAGAAGGCGGTGGTCGCACAGCACCGTTTGAATCTCTCCAGGGTCTTTCCGTGAGCATTCTCCAGACGGTTTTTGAGCCGTTTTTGGATTTACTCGAATTGCCGAAGAAAGCTGACAAGAAGGACTCGGAAGACGAATGATCATGCGAAAATGAAGTCCTGGAGCATTGTTTGCTTCACACCCTGAATTTCGGCATACAAACGAACGCGATCCACGATCATCTCGAACTCCACATCATCCAAGAGCTTCATAATTTTTTTCTTGTGCACGGCAAACTTCTGCGGGTGCTTGATTCGCGCGAGTGTAATGTGCGGCGTAAATGGATCGATATTGGGCCACGGGCAGCGCTTCTTGAGACGCGCGAGCTCGTCGCTGAATGGGATATCGAGATACAGGACGCGATCTTCACCGCGTGATCCGAATGTAGAGACCCCCTGGACTTTGAGAGTGAACGGTGAGGATGTATCGGCAATCTTCTTGCTTTGCGGAATGATCTGGTAATACTCGATCTCCATTACCTCCTTCCAGAACTGGAGCGTGAGATGCGGCGACTCTGGATTTTGGTAGCGGAGAATGTCATCAAAATTCTTCAGGCGGTGTTGGAGTTCTTGATACACCGCCTTCGCGGGGCCCTTGAGAGGAATTGCGAGGAAGGCTGAGTGGAGGGGGAAGATGAGATTCATTTTCATGCATATTCGATGTTGAACGGTTCGCCATCAAGCAGTAGGCATCGGAAGTGAACCATATGCCCTCAATAGATGTCTCTTCGAGGGAATAGTGGTGATGGCTGTTCTCCCATGCAGCATACGATGGTTATTCACCAATTGCAGCTCACCCGGTTGCATGTGGAATTGCATCATGGTTTGCTCGGCTCTTTTTCGGAATTCTACGAGCAAATTCCGAATATCTGCCGGGAGAGAAGCAAGATCGAGCATATCCAATCTGAAACGTAGTAATCGTATGTCATCAGTACCACTCATAATCGGCCTGAGAACTGGCCTGCCTCCATTGATGTGTTTTGGCTGGGGAAAAGGGATGAGTGACTCTCTAAACATTTGCTGTTCATTTAGAGAAAAAGAATCGAACACGGAAAATCCATCGGCAAGGACTGAGTCTCCTCCAACTTCGTCAGCTGCGATGCAAAACATGGCCATATGTGCCGGTGGGGCATCGTGAAATGTTAGATCTGTGTGTAAATCGAACTGTCCTTTCCCCGCGTATGACGTAGGCTGGGCACCTTCCAAAGGGGTGACATCCATAATCATCGGCTGATCAAAAAATGCGACTGGGTTTGCGACGTCTCCGAGAATGCGAAGCAATTCTTCTCGTGCGCAATTTGTGTCTAGGCCATGCACTAGAACGTACCCTCTGTTAGCTAGAACATCCTTGTCTACCAATGATTTTAGTATGTTTGGCATAATAGATTTTAGTGAAAATAATAAAACCCTCTCGCTACGGAGAGGGGGCGATATCGGTCGTGGGGATTTCTGTCACGATGCCGCGCTCTCTCCGCAGATGGAGAAGGCGTAATAGGAACCGGCCGTCGTGGAGAAATTGAACATTGGCCGACAGTGTTTCATGCCTGGAAAGTGCTGTCAAGATGTACTAGTACGTGGTATCACACTGGCTTGGAAAAGGCCAATAGACATGCTATACTGCGTTCATGACAGATCCACAGCATAAAGAGCTATACAGGCTGTTTAGTTCCATTCGGGACCAGAAGGACGCTGAGCGTCTGTTACGGGATCTTCTTTCCCCTGCCGAAATCAACTACATCGCCAAGCGCTGGCAGATCATGCGCAGCGTTGCCGCAGGCGTTTCGCATCGCACAATTGCGAAGGCCGCGCGAACGAGCATCGCCAAAGTGAGCCGCTGCGCGCGCGTAATGCGCTACGAGAACGGAGCGCTGGCAGCTCGGCTCAAGAAACTGCAGAAAAAAAATATACGAATGTAAAAGGAAACGGCGGCATATGCTTGCAGTATCATATGCAGCAGGCATCATCCAGACTGTGGATAACCTCAAACATGCCCGCATCGGCCACGTGCATTTGAAAGTTCGAATGCTTGACCGCTCGATTGAGTTCTACCGGAGCGTTTTCGGTATGCAAATGACTGAACGTGTTGGCACATTCGCATTCCTGAGCTTTGGTAATGCGCACCACGACATCGCGCTGAACGAAGTTGGAAGCGACGCGAAGAGCCCACGATCCGAAGATGTTGGACTCTATCACTTCGCCGTTGAGCTGATGGATATCGATCAGCTTCGAAGCCTCCGCGATCGACTCGGCTCACTCAGGGTCTCATTCAGTGCTGTGAATCATGGGATCAGCAAAGCTGTGTACTTTGAAGATCCCGACGGAAATGGCATCGAAGTATACGTTGATACTCGTGATTCTTTGGGAAAGAAACAATGGCAAGGTCAATCAACGACGTGGGAGTGATCTAGCGCTTGAGCACCGCCAAGAACGCTTCTTGGCTAAGATTTACCTTCCCCATCATCTTCATCCGCTTCTTTCCTTTTTTCTGCTTATCGAGCAGCTTGTTCTTCCGCGTCACGTCCCCTCCGTACAGATACCCTGTGACGTCTTTCCGGAGCGCTTGAACAGTCTCACGCGCGACGATCTTCCCGCCAATGGCTGCCTGAATCGCGATGGGGAATTGCGCCTTGGGTAGGACTTCTTTGAGTTGCTTGCAGATGACGCTGCCCACATCATGCGCTTCGCTACGATGCACAACGGTCGAGAGGGCGTCGGCTGGCTCACCCATCAACAATAGATCGAGCTTCACCAGATCACCGGCTCTATATCCCAGATGGTCATAGCTCATAGATGCGTACCCGGAGGATGCGGACTTGAGGTGATCGAAAAAGTCCAAAACGATACCTTGGAGAGGGATTTCAAATTCGAGAAGAGCCCTGTCTGCATCCAAAAATTGCATCGCCTTGTTGATACCTCGCCGGTCCTGGACAAGCTTCATGGATGCTCCCACATCCTTCTCACGACACACAATCTCGAGCTTCACCCAGGGCTCTCGAATCTCATCGATCACGGATGGATCGGGCATATCCGCGGGATTACTGATGCGGGCGACTCCCGGTTCATCAGTTTTGAGGAGACTAGCCCTGACGACTTCGGCCGGATTGCGCGAGGTTAATTTCACTTCGTAGAGCACGCTCGGGGCTGTGACAATCAGGTTGCAGTTGTATTCGCGCTCCAGGCGCTCCTGAATGATATCGAGATGCAGCAGACCGAGGAATCCACAGCGAAAACCATTGCCCAGTGCGCCGTTGCGCTCATGTTCCCACTGAAGTGCAGCATCATTGAGCGACAGTTTTTCAATCCCCTCCCGAAGCTGTGGGTAATCATCCGCTTCCGTCGGATAGAGACCCGCAAAGACCATCGGCTGCACTTGTTTGTAACCGGGGAGCATCGTCAGCTCCTGTGATGACGAAATGGTATCGCCGACCCGCAGTCCCTTCACATCGCGGAGACCCGAGACCACGTACCCGATTTGTCCTTCGGAGAGGAGATCGTCGGCAACGTACTTGGGTGCGAAGTGGCCTACCTCCAGGACTTCAAACGGCGTTTTTGTTCCGAGGAGATGAACCTTCTGTCCTTTCTTGATTTCGCCTTCAATCACACGGATGTACCCGACAGCTCCACGGTAGGAATCCATAATCGCATCGAAGATAAGCGCGCGCGTCTTCCCCGCGCCTGTTCCATGCAATTTCGGCTGTGGAATGCGATCAATAACGGCCTGAAGAACATCGGTGACTCCCCTACCCTCTTTTGCGGAAATGAGGAGAATATCTTCTTTTTTGCATCCGATGAGTTTGACAACTTCCTCGCTGACACGCTCGGGATCCGCTGCCGGCAGATCAATCTTATTGAGAACAGGAATGATCGTCAGATTGTGCTCAAGCGCCATGTAGAGGACTGCAAGCGTCTGGGCCTGAATACCCTGTGACGCGTCGATGAGCAGCACGGCTCCCTCACAAGCGGCAAGCGACCGACTGACTTCGTAGCGGAAATCGGTATGACCTGGAGTGTCGATCAGATTCAGTTCAACGCCCTTCCATTCCATACGAACCGGCGTGAGCTTGATCGTGATGCCGCGCTCGCGCTCCAGATCCATCATGTCGAGCGTCTGTTCTTTCATCTCCCGCTTTTGGAGCGTGCCCGTCATCTCAATCATGCGGTCGGAGAGGGTCGACTTCCCATGATCAATATGCGCGATGATGCAGAAGTTACGGATGTCCATTGGGCTCATATGGTAGACGAAAAACACTCGCAAGGCACCCTCTCCCTTTTAAGGGAGAGGGCAGGGGTGAGGGTTCTCAAACTAAAGGCGTAGAAAGAGTTTATGGACCGCAAACTGTTCCCTGACCTCCGGGTGAAACGTTCCCGCAAGAATTCTTCCCTGCTGTACGAGGACCGGATGGCCTTTATGCATTGAGAGAATCTGCACATCAGTCCCTACCTTCGTGATGATCGGCGCACGAATGAAGGCAACGGGAAGCTTCTTGGCAATTCCCTTCACGATGATCTCCGTTTCAAAACTCTGCATCTGCGACCCATACGCGTTGCGATCAATCGTGATATCGATGAGTCCAAGTGGTCGCGGTGCATTCTTCCCGGTGATGTTCCGTGCAATGAGGATTGCTCCTGCACAGGTCCCATAAACAGCGAGTGTGCTTTCGTGCACGCGACGAATGATTTCCTTTCCGACTCCAGTCTCGGCGAGAAAGCGACTGATCACCGTGCTCTCGCCACCCGGAATGATCAGACGATCAATTTTTTTGAGATCATCGAGTGAGCGGACTTCGAGCCCTGTAACCGTGAGAGTCCGGAGAATCTCCAGATGCTCCGCAAAGTCGCCGTGAAATGCTAAGACTCCAATTGCCATGGAAAAGCATCCTAACAGATGTACTTTCCTTTTCACGCATTCGTTATTCTCTTGCACGCAGCAACATAATGACTGATTACTTTTGTTATACCGAGTGCCTCAGAGGGCTGAAAGACTTCTATACGGGGACCCGAGGACTGTGCATCGAACGTATGCAGCACAGCGCCTTCGGACGAGACAAAATTTGAATTACCCACCACTCTTCTGCGCATCTGCATGATGAGTGCCGCCAAAAGAACGGTAGCAGGTGCTAGATCCCACTCATGACCCCACATCCTCTTCACTTCTTTCTGAAAATCATCGACGGAAAAAGCATTGAAATCCCTCCCAGTTCCAGGAGCGATAACAGAGTAATCTCCCGGATCCGTAAGCAAGGATTTCAAACGAGTCCCTGAAACGGAAATTCTCGACGGGCCGGGATCTCCGCTATCCGTCTTTTGGGGCTGATGTGCATCCTCCAAATCCCCCAACGTACATACGGTGGGAAATCGAATAACGGTCCCCGAGTCTGCTGGCCCCGGAACCTGAATAACATCCCCATGAGCCGTATGAGCAACAATGCGTTGTGACTCAGACATATGATATCTATAGATTATTTTTGTTATACGGTCAACTTCAGACAATAATTTTACCACCCCCTTTCCTGCATTCGGCTTCCCAAAGCCGAAATCTCCAGACCCGCCATCGGCTGCGGAAGCCCTGTAGAAACCTCCGCCAGCTTCTTCGCGTCGTTGTAGTGCACCGTCGCCTGCACAATCGCTTCTGCGGTCCGGCGGGGATCTGCTGATTTGAAGATTCCTGAACCAACAAAGACTCCTTCGGCTCCAAGCATCATGAGGAGTGCTGCATCAGCGGGAGTGGCAACGCCTCCGGCGACAAACGTGACGACGGGAAGCCTCTGCGCCTTCTTGACCTTCAAAAGAAGATCGACTGGCACTCGCTGCTCAGTCGCCCACTTCTTCAATTGCCCCGGCGACATCTTCTGCAGATCTGCGATTTCCTTTTTGATCATTTTGAGATGCCGAACGGCCTCGACCACATTGCCCGTCCCCGCCTCACCCTTCGTGCGGATCATCGCCGCACCTTCGTTGATCCTCCGCAGCGCCTCACCGAGATTGGTCGCGCCGCAGACGAAAGGAATGTTGAACGAACGCTTCTCGACGTGCGCAAACGGATCGGCGGGCGTGAGAACCTCGGACTCATCGATGAAATCGATCTCGAGCGCTTCGAGAATTCTCGCTTCTGCGGTATGCCCGATACGGACCTTCGCCATCACGGGGATGCTCACGGCCTTCTGGATCTCTTTGATCAACTTGGGATCGCTCATCCGCGCGACTCCTCCCTGCGCGCGAATGTCGGATGGCACGCGCTCGAGCGCCATGACCGCGCAGGCACCCGCCTTCTCGGCGATCACCGCCTGCTTGGCCGTCACCACATCCATAATCACGCCGCCCTTGAGCATGCGGGCCAGGTCTTCGCCGAGAATGTTTCGACCTTTCATAGGGAACGCCATTCTAGACAAAAAAACAAAACAAAACACCCCCTGAGGACTAGTGTGAGGGGGTCACGAACTACCGCCTCCCGCTCAGCTGACCCAACCTATCCGCAAGATACAACCACGCTGCTCCTCCCGCCGCACCCAGAACCCCCACGACGCCAAGTCCGCCGAGGATCAATCCTCTCTTCGACCGTGAACGCTCAATGACTTTTCGCCGGTTTGGCCGCTCTGTTTCCTTTCGAGAAGATGCTTTTTCCAGTTTTTTGGATGGCATATCGGCAGTCACTCTACTGGCCGGATTGGAGAGCGGCAATATCGCGTACCACTTCCGCTGGATGCTCCTCGGGTTTCACTTTCTCGTACACTTTCGCGATCTTCCCGTCCGGATCAATCAGGTACGAGATCCGCAGAATGCCATCGTATGTTTTGCCTAAAAATTTCTTCTGTCCCCACGCACCGTAGGCCTCGATCATCGACATTTCCGGATCAGCGAGCAACGGAAAGGGAAGCGCGTACTTCCCGGCGAATTTTTTGTGGCTCTCCACGGAATCCTTGCTGACACCAAAGACGGTCACGCCGCTGTTTTTGAGCGCATGAAAATGATCGCGAAAGCCGCACGATTCCGTCGTACACCCCGGCGTGTCGTCTTTGGGGTAGAAGTAGATGAGCACCCAGTGGCCGCGCTGGCTAGTCAGAGAATGTGTAGCACCGTCTTGATCGGTTAATGAGAAGTCTGGAGCTGGAGTTCCTTTTATGAGCAACATGCAAAGAGTATAGCGCGCTCAGCGAACTTACGCCTTTGTACAATGCTCTTTATGAAGTGTCAGAACAGCATTCCAGCTTTCCAGTGGTATGCGAACGATATTCGTTCTGTGAGCTTCCTCGAGAGCCGCTTGCCCTCGCGTGCCTGGCAAACGACCCGGCTTGCCTGACGCAGTATTAATGCTTGCGACCTTGTTCGCGAATTCTGCCACGATTCCTATGTCCGCTATTCCCTTCAGATCCAAAAGATGCAGATAGAAAGCATTTGTCTTTGCCGGAGGCGATTGCCCCACTTGCCGTCCACTCGTCTGATCAATCATCAGCTCGACCATTTCCGCCGCACCGGTTCCTTTGTGCGCTCCGGCGGGCAACAGAATGGCCGGGTTCTGGGCTAGATAGAGATCCGCAGGATTTGTGGTCGGCCGATTGTCGTGACCTCGTAATATCCACATCGGTAAAACGAGACCGTTCGCCTTGCAGACGTTCACCAGACCTTCCGTCTGCGCGCTCGTCGCCATGTCGAACACAATCCCGTTCTTCCCATCGGGGACTCCAAAGGAAAACGGATTTGTGCCCATGATCGGATCCAGTCCGTCGGGATAACTCGACACACGGCCTCTCCCTCCGGTATTGAGCATAGCAATGCAGAGGAATCCTTGTTGCACAGCCTGTCGTACGAAGAATTCCAGTCTGCCCGCGTGATACATATTGCGGCCCGCGACGGTGAAGGAACGGCCCTTCGCGCGGCGCATCGCCTCCTGAAGGGCAATCTGAACCCCCACCTGTCCAAAGTTTGCCGCACCGTCAAAGCGCATGAAGTCATTACGCGACCGCTTCACCGAGACGACGCCACTCGTATTGACTCTTTTGTTCACAATGGCATCAACGTAATCGGGCATACGATTCGCACCATGCGTCGGATTCCGTTTGATGTCCGCATCGATAAGTGTTCTGCCAATGCAATCGAATTCGTCGGCAAAGCCATTGAGTCTATTCACCGATCGCCACTCCGGACCAGCTGCTCCCCGCAGAGTCTCCGCAGTGATGCGATATGCTTCGTCGCAAGGAACGTCCGCCATGGGCATCGATTCATATAGATGAATCGAAAGAGTCGACGCCGTCGCCAACATCGAAGCGGTAAGAACGTCGAATATTTTTCCGCGGAGGCCATTCTCACCGCTCCGCATGTGATCGATCAACTGCAACGCCTTCTTTGCGCTCTCTAATCGCTTCTTTGCATCCAAATCAGCGTCAGTCGCTTTGACGTACTCCGCTGCGAGATTCACGGGGAATCCGAAATGATCGACTAGTTCACCGAGCTCCGGAGGAGTGAAGTGAACCACCTGTTCGGTATATGCCAGCAGTCCTTCAAGATTTGCCATAAAGGGGTGGAATATACATTTTCTCCGTCGCAAAGCCAATATTCTACTCCCATCGATTCATGGATTAATGGAGGGAATGCCATAAAATGAATGCGTGGCTTCTGTCTACGACGCGATCATCGGCCTCCTCCGGCAGCACCAGATCCCCTACAAGGAATTCGACCATGAGCCGATCCTCAACTACGACGATGCCGAAAAGCAGAAGCAGAAGTTCCAGTGGTCCGGCACCGAGAGTAAGAACGTCTTCATGAAGGGCGACGACAGCACGTACTACGTCTTCGTGACGTTCCAGGGACAGCGGGTCGATTTCAAGAAGCTGAAGGAGCTCCTCGGCGTCAAACTCTCCATCGCATCCGAAGACGACGTGCGCGCAGTGGCACAATGCGTCCCCGGCTGTGTCGCTCCGTTCGGATTCTCCAGCGACATCACAATTCTGCTCGATCCCACACTCTTCACGCATACAGACTATCTGTTCTCGCCCGGCGTGACGACGAAGACGATCCAGACGAATGTGCAGGAGCTAAAGAAGATCTTCGACGGACTGCCGAACCGGAAAATTGATATTCCATAATTACGCTTCGCTGTATTTTCCTCTTCGTACTCTCTTCCTTCCTCGCGGAAGACATACTACAGACCACGCCAACACCATGCGTCGATCCTTTCCGTCCTTGTTTATCGTTCCTTTACTTTATTTTTAAAATAAGATATAATGTTATTAAATCTTACCCTCTTGTATGTATGGCAAAAATCCCTGCGGAAATAATGATCGAGTTGAAAAAGCAGTATCCGAAAGTGCCCGAGGCCTTGGCCGAATCCGGAGCTCTGTCCGCTGCAAACATTTACTCTGTTGAACAAGTCGTGGGCCTGGCTGTTTCGGAACTACTCGATAGAGAAGGAGGCTTCGAAGGACCGGGTAAAGTACGCCAAATGATTCCCGATAGAACAGAGGCAGATAGACTTATCGAAGAGCATTACAGAGAATCTGGTCCTGGTTATGGAGTTGGATACGGCCACGATCACTAAACGTCTGCGCAGTTCAAAGCGGCCCACGATGGCGCTTTTTATCGACTCGTTATTTTGAGAAATTCCGACTATTCTTCATTCATCGGGACGTAGCTCAGTTGGCTAGAGCGCCTGGTTTGGGACCAGGAGGCCGTGGGTTCAAGTCCCTCCGTCCCGACCATTCTATGAAATTTTATTTGTCCTCGTTCAAGCTCGGCGACCGAGGCGACCTTCTACAACAATGGCTCAGAGGCGATGGCGCCATTGCATATGTATCAAATGCCCTGGATTCATGGAGCGAAGAACAAAAAAAGAAAGACTATATACGATCAGACATGAATGCATTGCGTGAAGCAGGTCTGAACCTGAAAGATCTGGACTTGAAAGCATATTTCGAAAAGCCCGAAGCGTTGCGGAACAAACTTCTCGAACTAAAAGGCTTGTGGATCTCCGGCGGCAACGTGTTCGTTCTTCGTCAGTCAATGAAGCTCTCAGGACTCGACAGAATCCTTACCGAGGATCTGAAGGACAGTGACTTTGTCTACGGAGGATACAGCGCAGCCGGGTGTGTTCTCTCTCCACGCCTCGATGCATACGCTATCGTCGATGATGCCAAGGACTTACCGTATCCCAAACAACGGGAGCAAGTGTGGGAAGGTTTGGGCCTGATCGATTTTGTTTTTCTGCCGCACTTCGAGAGCAATCATCCGGAGTCGGCAGACATCGAGAGAGAAGTACAGTACTGTATTGAGCACGATCTCCCTTTCAAAACTCTCCGAGATGGTGAGGTTCTCATCATCGAATAATTCCACGTATTTCCATTATGACCCCCCGCTCCTACCGCTACCTCGATCTCGTGATGGCCGCGTTCGTCACGATTCTACTCATCAGCAATATTGCGTCATCCGCGAAGATTGTTGATTGGGGACTGAGCATCCACGGACTGCCGCTCGCCTTCGATGCCGGCACGCTGATGTTTCCACTGAGCTACATTTTCGATGACATTTTGACCGAAGTGTACGGCTACCGGCAGAGCCGCCGGGTGATCTGGGTCGGCTTCGCGGCATCGGCCGTGATGGCATTCTGTTTCTGGGGAATCCAGCACCTGCCGGGCGAGGCGCAGTGGCAGGGCTACGCGGGGGATAGCGCGTACGCGGCGATCCTCGGCGGTGTCAGCAGTGGCGGGATCATTGTCGCGAGTCTCACGGCGTACGTCGTCGGCGAATTCAGCAATTCCTACATACTTGCCAAGATGAAGATCTGGACAGAAGGCAAATGGCTCTGGACCCGCACCATCGGTTCAACGGTCGTCGGCGAAGGACTGGACACACTGAGCTTTATTCTCATTGCCACCCTCTTCGGTGTCTTCCCCTGGGAACTGTTCTGGACGCTACTGCTCTGCAATTACCTGTACAAGGTCGGCATCGAAGTCCTCTTCACGCCCGTGACCTACGCCGTCACCGGTTTCCTCAAGCGTGCGGAGCATGAGGATTACTATGACCGGAACACGAACTTCAATCCGTTTTCGTTAAACTCATAAAAAGCGGGCCCATGGGACCCGCTTTTCTGATGAACGATGTGTCTGTCATCCTGAGCGTGAGCGAAGGATGACGGAACGAAGGGTCAAGACTTGCTCCCAAATCCAACAACCAAGCAGACACCACCAATGGCAACGTGGAGCAGGTTGTCGGCCATGTTGACGCCGAAGAGACCGAGAACGGTGTCTCCTTGCAAGAAACCGATCACAGCGACACCCGCGTACACGAGGCCGAAGATGATAAGGAACATGCGTGCCATGGCGTGATTGCCGCCGACCACGAGAGCGATGGCGCCGGACGCGAGGTGAATAATGTTGTGGAGCATGTCCACTTCAAAAATTCCGAGCAACGGGCTCGGCATAAAGAACCCGAGGAGTCCGACGATGACGAGGACCACCCCGAGAATGCGGGTAAGAGGGCTAACGAGAGCACCCATAGGAAGAAGGGGGAAGGAATTTCCTCATACACTAGCAAAACGAAGTACCGTCGCAATCAAATTTACCAAAGCTGCAATACAATCTGTACATCACGGCAATCCTGGTTCAGAGTTTCCCGGTGACTGTGAAATCACCACAAACCGTCGCCGACGCACCTCTCGCATTCCGCATGCGTCCCCGCACGCTTGAGGAATTCATCGGACAGGAGGACATCGTCGGGCCGGGAACGGCGCTCCGCACAGCCATTGAGAAGGATCAGCTGAGCTCAGCGATTCTTTCGGGACCTCCCGGAACAGGTAAGACGACGCTCGCGCATGTGATCGCGAATGTCACGCAAGCGCAGTTCGTACAGGTGAACGCGGTCACAAGCGGCGTGAAAGAACTCAAGGAGATCTGCCGCGCGGCGGAGGAAATGCTCAAGAATCTCAAACAGCGGACAGTCCTCTTCGTCGACGAAATTCACCGCTTCAACCGCGGCCAGCAGGATGCGCTGCTGCCATCGGTCGAAAACGGCAGCGTGATTCTGATCGGCGCAACAACACAGAATCCGTACTTCGATGTGAATGCAGCGTTGATCTCCCGCTCGCAAGTCGTGCTGCTCAAGCCACTCTCAATCCAAGATCTGACGACCATCCTGAAGCGAGCACTGACCGATGAGCGTGGCTTCAACGGGAAGCTGACGGTTGACGATACCGTCCTGGAACGAATCGCACACATCGCAAATGGCGATGGCCGCATCGCACTCAATACACTGGAGCTGACGGCGATGACTGCGGGAAAGAAGATCACGCTCGCGAATGCCGAGAAGATCCTGCGACAGAAATCCCTGCGCTACGACAAGTCCGGCGAAGATCATTACAACGTCATCTCAGCCTTCATCAAATCCATGCGAGGATCGGATCCGGATGCTGCCCTGCTCTGGATGTACCGTATGCTCGAGAGCGGAGAAGATCCGCGGTTTCTCTTCCGCCGCATGGCGATCTTCGCATCTGAGGACATTGGCAATGCTGATCCACGCGCTCTGCAGGTGGCCGTCTCGGCGTGGCAGGCGTTTGAATTGATCGGAATGCCCGAGGGTGAGTTCTTCCTCGCGCACGCGTGCGTCTATGTATCCCAGGCACCCAAGAGCAACGCCGTAACGCGCGCGATGGGTTCAGCCAGGCGGGCGATTCATGACGCTCCAACGATTGAAGTACCGAATCATCTGCGTAATGCGCCGGTCAAAGGAATGAAGCAACAGGGCTACGGCGTCGACTACCAGTATCCGCACAATCATGAAGGAGCTGTCGTCGAAGCAAATTACTTCCCCGTCGGCATGCAGCCGCAGAACTTCTATGAGCCGAGCGACCGAGGGTTTGAAGCTGAGGTGAGAGACAGGATGATGACTGTAAAGAAACGGCTTCGGCAAGCGCCGGTCTCGAAGGTGTAACATGACCTCCCATGTTCCTCACCGTCGTCACTTCATCGCGCTCCGGAGCCATCGGCAAAGGCTTGACGTACGAATCGGACGCAAACGTCACGCCGGGGTCAGCAGTCAGAGTTCCTCTTCGCAAACGTTTGATCGAAGGGATCGTCATCGAAGTGATGGACAAAAAACTTCAGACCGAATTCGATCTTCGTTCGATCAACTCCGTCCTCGGTGATCGTCCGCTCCTCACCGAAGCACAGATGAAAACTGTCCGCTGGATGTCGGACTATTACTGCTGCTCGCTGCGCCAGTCACTGCAGGTCTGGCTTCCACCTCCGCCCTGGTCACGGTTGCTGCCGGCGGAAGTGATCATGTATCGAACACCGCGTGCGTCTTCGACGCGCGTTTTGCCGCGCGGTAAAAAGGCGCAAGCGGTGATGGAATTTTTGACGGACGGAGAATGGAAGTCACGCGATCAAATCATGCATGAAACAGGCGCAAGTGTCGCAGTTCTGAAAAGGTTGGATCAGCAAAACTTGCTTATGAAAAAAACAGACTTTGCACAATCAAATAAACCAATTAACCAATTAACAAATACCATACTTGAAAAACCCACACTTACCCCAGCGCAGCAATCAGCCTTCGAATCGATCAAAGCGAATCCGCGCCCGAGCCTCTTGTTCGGCATCACCTCGAGCGGCAAAACCGAAATCTACGCATCTCTGATCGAAGAGACTGTGCAGAAGGGCAAGCAGGCGATTCTACTCGTCCCGGAAATCTTCCTGACGGAGAACGTCATTGAGCGCTTTGAAAAACTATTGCCACCGGACAGAATCGCGATTCTCCATAGCCGCCTGAAGCCAGGACAGCGAAAAGAAGAATGGAAACGCATTCACAATGGTGACGTGAGCCTTGTGATCGGCTCCCGTAGTGCACTCTTCGCGCCGTGCCAGAATCTCGGGCTGGTGATCCTCGACGAAGAACATGAGTGGACCTACAAGAACGAGCAAACGCCGCGCTACCACGCGCGGGAGACCGCCGAAGCGCTGTGCCGGCATGCGGGAGCAAAACTCCTGCTGGGGAGCGCAACACCGTCGCTTGAGTCCTGGTCACGCGCGAAGACTGGAACCTATCATCTCGCGCGGCTTCCCGATCGTTACGGCACCGGCACTCTCCCGCAGGTGAAGATCATCGATCTCGTCGAAACCGAATTCAACGATAACTATCCGTTCTCCCAACAACTGATTTCTGCAATCGGTGAAAGACTAGCGCGCAAGGAACAATGCGTCCTCTTCCTCAATCGGCGCGGTATGGCGAGCGCGCTCCTGTGCCTGCAGTGCCGCCGCCGCGTGATTTCACCCGAGTCACAGTTGCCCTTCACCGTTCATCATGATCGCAATGGGAAGCCGTATCTCGAGGACCATTCGACCAACACCAGAGCACCGGTGCCCGCACTCTGCCCCCACTGCGGCAGCGCCAAACTGCACGAAGTCGGCGCCGGGACGCAGCGTCTGGAATCGCTGATGAAGAAAATCTTTCCGAGAACACGCATCCTGCGAGCGGATACAGATACTCTTGAAACACCCGAGCAAATGCGCAGCGTTCTGCAAAAAATGAAGAACGGCGAAGCCGACATCCTCCTTGGCACACAGACCGTCGTGAAGGGATTGGATTTGCCGAATGTGACGCTCGCTGCGGTCTTGATCGCCGATATCGGTCTCTCACTCCCCCACTTCCGCGCCGGGGAGCGCATCTGGCAGCTCCTCACACAACTGACGGGCAGATCGGGTCGCAGCAAACCAGGTGACGTGATCATCCAGACGTTCCGGCCCGATGCACTGGAAGTGCTCGCCGCCGCGAGTCATGAATCCGAGAAGTATTTGGAAGATGAGTTGAAGATGCGCATCCATGCGGGATACCCGCCGGCAACGTCCATGATCCGGCTGCTGCTGCGCGGACCGGATGCCGCAACGAGAGCCAAGAGACTCCACACGGAACTTTCGGGCTTCAATCTGCGTCTCGGCGGAACCTGTAAAATCTCCTCGGCCCCCACGCTTTTCGGTGCCGGTCGTGAGTGGCATGTACTCCTACGTGGCACCGACGTACGCTCACTGTTACAGCAAATCACGCTGCGGGACGTCGTCGTTGACGTCGATCCGCTCGACACAGTCTAACTTGACGATTGGCGTGACATGACACGCGAGTGACTGGCAACAGAACGGGAAGAACGGTAGCGTTGTGCCTAATTCCCCTCCTTCTATGCAGTACCAGAAATACGCCGCTGAGTTCCTCGGCACGTTCGCACTCACCTTCTGCGTCTGGCTCTCGGTGATCTTCGAGATGCCGTTCATGACGACGGCGGTGCTCGCTTCCATCACGCTCGGACTCTTCGTGTACATGGTTGGCGGCATCAGTGGAGCGCATCTCAACCCTGCCGTCTCTATCGGCATTCTAAGTGCAGGGAAACTCAAGACCAACGACGCCGTGATGTACGTCGTCTGCCAGCTCGCAGGGGCGGCCGTCGCAATGACTCTTGGTCGGCTCCTCACGGGAGGCGTGGCATCGGTTGCTGCCGATACGACACTCGTTGCCGGTATCGCCGAAGCACTCGGCGCGTTCTTTCTCACCTTCGCCGTGATGTCTGTCACTCTGCAAAAAGTTCCACCAGCAGCCAACGGCTTTGTGGTCGGCGGATCACTCCTGATGGGAACCTACATTGCGTATCACTTCAGTAACGCCATCCTGAATCCCGCGGTGGCACTCGGGATCAGCTCCTTCGGTCCCATCGAAATCCTCGGCCCGATCGTCGGTGCCGTCGGCGGCGCATGGGCGAGGAAGAGTCTCGAAGGGGGGAAGTAGGCATGTCGTCCTTCGCTACGCTCAGGATGACATGCTATGTAGTTCGTAGATAATGCAACGCGATCCCAGCAGCCACAGCAACGTTCAATGACTCTTTCTTACCGAGCATCGGGATTTTGATGACCTGATCGGCAATCGCGATGATGTCCTGTGGCACACCGGAGAGTTCATGGCCGACGATCAGACATATTTTTTCCGGGGCTTTGAACGTCTTCAGGTCAATCGCATCGTCCGTGAGTTCCAACGGCACGATGGACCAGCCTTCTTTCTTGAGTTTCTTGACGACGTCCAACGGATCATCGGCATGTTCCCACGCAACAAACTCCTCGGCACCGAGAGCGGTTTTTGTGATTTCTTTGCGGGGGGGCTGGCCGGTGTATCCCGTCAAATAAATTTTTTCGACGTTAAAGGCGTCTCCCGTCCGGAAGAACGAACCGACGTTCCAGAGGGAACGGACGTTGTACGCGACAAGGCAGATGCGGCGCTTCATAGATGCAGACGTTCGAGCGTACTCGCATGGGGATTGCCAAACACCTCAAGGAGCTTTCCTGAACACATTTCTTGTTCTGATATTCCCTCTATGCCATAAGCAATTCCCGTCTCCGCACCTTTCCCCCACGCAGCCGCACCGGTATCCGGAATATCACGACGGACGAGGACGGTGCGTTTGCCGATGAACTCTGTACCACTCGTGCCTTTCTTGATGAACGCACGCTCTTTATTCGCATTGAAGATCGTCAAATCCGCGAGCACCTTCTTCACTGCGGTCTCGGGAACAGAAAGATACTTCCACTGCTTGAGACGCAACGCCGGCGCCACTCTCCTTACCGCCTGCTCGACCGTCCGCTCTTCATTGTTTGTGATGATCGTCTCAATGAAGATCTCCACATTTTTTGAGGAACGAACAGGCAACTGTATGCGATCCTGTGAAACACCCATCTGCCTCGGTCTCTTCGGTCCCGTCGGTGCCTTCGGTCCCTTCTCTATCCACTCTCTCATCGAGGCAAAGTACGCGTCTCCAGCGCCTCCCGCCCGCTCTGGATGCGGCATCAACGCGATCACGTTGCCCTCAGGATTACAGACACCAGCCATCGCGAGCATGGAGCCGTTCGGCGTGATTGTCGGATCTTCACTGACTGTTCCCTGGGCATCGCAGTAGGAGAACGCAATCTGATCGTTCTTCTTCAGTTCTGCAAGGAGATCGGGATCCTTCGTGGTGAACCGCCCCTCTCCATGGGCAATCGGAATCTGCATCACGCCGTCCCAATGTGCGGTGGCACAGCGGCCTTTTTTGCACGATCTCGTAATCCAGACCCATTCACTGAGGAGCGGGAGCCCCTGCACTCCCTGTGACGTCTGGATGGCATTGCGAGCGAGACACATCTGCAACCCCTGGGCATTCGGAATCAATCCGCTTTCCACCAGCACCTGTGCGCCGTTGCAGATTCCGATGACGACCTTGCCCGTGCTCGCTTCAGCACCGATGAACTCCATCAACGAATCGCGCGCTGCGACCATCCCGCTGCGCCCACGGTCTTCGTAGGAAAATCCCCCGGGAATGAAGTAGCCGTCGACATCTTTCAACTTCGCACGGTCATCATTCCATCGAAAAAAAACAGGTTCCATCCCAACGCGACGAATCACCCGCATGGATTCCACCTCACCGTTGTTTCCGGGAAACGAAACGATGGCGATAACGGGCGTTCGCATGCAAGGATTGTAGCAAAGCAAACGAGGCAAACGAAGAAATCGAAGAAAACGAGGATCCTCGTTTTCCTTGTTTGCATTGTTTTCTTCGTTTTCCTCGTATCTATACCTTCATCACCTCCTCCTCTTTCCCCTTTGCCATCTCCGCAATCCTACCGTTGTACTCATCAACGCCTTTCTGGAGCTCCTGATTGAGCGTTTCCTTCACATCTTCGTCCTTCTCCGGTTTGATCGCATCGTGGGCAACCTGGCGATGCTTGCGGAGACTCACACGTGCTTCTTCGGCCAGCTGATTGACGACCTTCTGCAGATGTTTGCGTCGTTCCTCCGTCATCGAAGGGAGCGTGATCCGGATCACGACGCCGTCATTGATCGGCGAGGCGCCAAGATCGGCTTGCGAAAGAGCTTTTTCGACCGCGCCGAGGATCGATCGATCCCACGGCGCAACAACGATGCTGCGCTGGTCGACGCTGATTCCGGCAATGGACCGCAGATCCTGCTTCTGCCCGTAGGCATCGATCATGATGTGCTCGACGAGCGCGGCATTCGCTCTGCCCGTCTGCAGCTTGCTGAATTCGTTCTTCAGGTGCGCGAGAACTTTGTCGGCATCGGTGCGAAATGTGGCGATTCGAGGATCGATCATAGGAGCAGAGTGTACATCATCCGTGAACGATGGTTCCAATCTTTTCACCTCTGGCAGCCTTCAGCAACGCGCCGGTCTTGAAGAAGTTAAAGACGACGACCGGCAGGTTCTGGTCCTGACAAAGACTGAATGCTGCCTGGTCCATCACATTGAGGTGTTGCTCGATGGCGGCCTGGAACGTGAGCGAGTCGTACTTTTTGGCGCTGCGGAACTTCTTGGGATCTTTGTCGTACACACCGTCCACATTGGTGGCCTTGAGCAGCACATCGCAGCTGAGTTCGAGCGCACGCAGCGCGGCAGCGGAGTCGGTCGTAAAGTACGGATTGCCCGTGCCTCCCGCGCAGATCACGACCCTCCCCTTCTCCAGGTGATTGAGCGCCTTGCGCTTGATGAACGGCTCCGCAAGCTGCGGGACGTCAATTGCAGAGAGGACGCGCGTGTCCGTTCCCCCGGATTCCAGCGCCGACTGGAGCGCCACGGAGTTCATGATCGTCGCAAGCATGCCCATCGCATCACTGACGGTCCGCTCGATGCCACTGTCTTTGGTATCCCGGTAACGCCAAATGTTGCCTCCGCCGACCACCACCACGACCTCGGCGATCTCCGCCATGCTCTTGATCTGCTTGGCGACGTGTGTGAGCGTTGGCTTATCGATGCCGAAGGAATGTTTACCGGAGAACACTTCGCCGGAGAGCTTGAGCATGATCCGTTTGTAGGACATAAGCGGGGGAGTGAAAAATGAAAAGTGAAAAGTGAAAAATTAGGCTGCTGGCGAGGAAGGAGGCGGTTGCTGAGAAGAGGGTGGTGAAGAAGGTTTTGATGTATCAGCGGATTCATGATCTGTCGACGTGAAGGGTGCGCGGAAGCCTCCGACACGGATTGCTTTGAGCGCATCTATACAACGCACGATCGCCTCGACGATCTGTTTCCATGCGTCACGAAGACCGATTTCGCGGCGCGAGAGCGGCCCGATTATGGGAACATCCTTCCGCTGCCCCTGTGCTGCGTTGATGAAGCCAAGGACCATCAAACCGAGAATACCAAGCTCAAGCAGCTTGCTGATGATCGGCACAAAGAGGACGATGATCGAGAGCAGGAAGAGCAGCATCGCCTGCTTGGCGTGGTACCGGACGAACGGGGAATTACGACGCAGGAAGAACACGACCACCGACATGATCCAGAGATACGAAAACGCAGCGATATCTTTGTTCTTCTCGATGTCCTCTTTGTCGGAAACGGGAGCGGGTGCCGCGGGGGGCGGCGGAGGATTCTGAGGAGGAGTCGATTCCGGAAGATCCATCCCGTGCAGTGTACTCAACAATGTACAATGGTGGAAGCATGAAAGACACGATTTTGGTGCTCACAACGGGGGGAACGATTGATGACCTGGAATACGACGATGAGCGGAATGCTCCGACGCACCGGCCATCCCTCATTCCATCGCTACTGAAAAAATCGGGGTTTTCAGGATTATTCGATATCGAAGAAATGATGCTGAAGGACAGCCAGTTCGTCACCGATGCCGACCGAATGAAGATTCTCAGCCGCATCCTCCAATCAACAGAATCACGAATCCTGGTCACGCACGGAACCAAGACGATGGCTCAAACTGCAAAATTCCTTGGCCCTCACATTCAGGGAAAAACCGTTGTCTTGACAGGCTGTATGACGCTCCCGAGTGACGACCACGGCAACGATGCCATGTCTTCTCTCACATTTGCCATCGAGTCTCTTGAAAATTTGCCGCCGGGTGTCTTTGTCGCAATGCAAGAAAAAATATTTCCGTGGGACAATGTGCGGAAGAACATCGAAGCGAGACGATTTGAAACCGAACAATAATTCACTCACTGCTTAAACAGGGAGAACTTTTTGGTAAAAGCGCGAATGTCTTCCGTCGAACCGAACATACAAATGCCCCAGTAGTCCAAATCTGCCTCGGGCGTTTGTCGGGTCCGCTCAACCTGCTCCGCTGAGGTACCTTCGGTCATCGTATGCGTGAAATCCGTGAAGGGAATTCCCCTCGCCAGACACTCTCCGCGAACAGTGCGAATCTGATTGGAGTTATCGGCCTGTAGCACGATAAAGGGAAAAAGTGATGTGTTCGGATGCGTCCCGCCATCCTTATCGTGATACTGCAGAAAGCACATCTCCTCAGCTTTGCCCGATCCTCCGGCAAGTCCCGCAGTCATGTGCCCCAGCGCGTTCATGAGCCTGCCGGTCTCGATTTTCTTATTCAGAATGGCCACAAAGCGCTTCGTGCGTTCGTCGGGGAGTAAATTTGAAGACATAGAAAGAGTTTATCATGATAAAATGCTCTCCGTGCCCCCGTAGCTCAGCGGATAGAGCAGCGGGTTTCTAACCCGTTGGCCGTAGGTTCAATTCCTACCGGGGGTACCAAAATTGACTAAAATTAAAAATTTGCTTTAATTAAAATATGCAAGAAACGTACATCGAATTGGTTCCTCGATCAGGCGAATCACTTCAGACAGACATGCAACGAGTTGAGTCCATGAATATCGCATTCCAGGGATACAATCTCCCCGAACTCAAAAGGCCGAAGACAAGCTTTCTGACGCCCGAACAGATGATGGCCATGCGACAGCAAGGGGAACTTGCACGTGGGAAAAAACTTGCGCTGCATCTGCGAACACAGGAACGAGATGTTGCGCAGAACATCGATCGCATTCACCACTTGGCACACCATGGAGTCGATATTGCGCTTCTCGTCACGGGAGACGCTTTCGATCCTACTCAAGAGCCGGCTACATGTGCACACAATGTCTTGGAAGGCATACAAGCTCCGATAGAGAATATCGAACTGGCGGTGGGCGCGGATTTGTATATGCCAGAATGGGGGCGTTGGCGACGAAAGAATGAAGCAATGCAGCGCGGAATCGTCAGTGCCACATTTACACAGCCCGTGTTTCATCCGCAGGTTCTGGAAACGTTCACAGAGAATACAAGATACCTTTCTCCGGAGAAGATCTATGCAGGTATCACCTGGGTGACAAACGGCAAAAGCCGCGACTACTGGCAGACCATGAACAATGTCCCAAGCAAATATCTCCCTTCTGGTGAAGCAGATGATACGATTCGCCGCAATAGTATCAGTCAAGCAGCGGACACATTGAAACTCGTTCGGCAGCAAGGATATTCCGCCTACGTGATGCTCATGAGGGGTTCTCTGGAGGACTTGCAGGAGATTTTTGCAACCGCAGAAAACATCAGAGAGTACTGACAGAAAATTCTTCAGGTTATTTCGATGGCGCTGAGATAGGGAAAGGGTAGAATCCACAGTTGACCTTCCCCTTTCTCTCCATGTTTCTGTCCTCCCTCCTCTACCCACTGATGCCCTGGGCAATTTTGGCCCTTCGCATCGCGCTCGCAGCGATCTTCTTCGTCCACGGTCCTCCAAAAATCCAGAAGAGCAAGGAGATGGCAGGAGACATGGGCATGACACCGGGCATGGTAACACTCGTCGGATTCCTCGAAACGCTCGGAGCAGTGTCGGTCCTGCTCGGCCTCTTCACGCAAATCGGCGCTCTGGCTCTGGTCGTCGTCATGATCGGCGCGATCTACTGCAAGAGCCAGAAGTGGCACGTTCCGTTCTCGAAAATGGGTGCCATGGGCTGGGAATTCGATCTGATCATCCTCTGCTCGGCCTTCACGCTCGCGACGATCGGTGCCGGACCGCTGAGCGTCGACTGGCAGATCCTCGGAGGCTACTGAACGCAAAGCTGGTAGACTCGGCATATGTATCTTCTCGAGTGGGTTCCCGCAGGGTACCGGTCGCTTGTGCTCTTTTTGCTCCACCTCGGGCTACTGAGCATCGCATACGCGTGGATCCTCTGCATCATCACATCCGCAGCCGGAAAGGCGTGGACGAAAATGCAGCTTCCCGGCGATATGGATGCCATCCTGCGCATCACGGTTGGCCACGCTCTCCTCACGGCGATGACGATCCTCGCGACACGGACCGCGATCGCGATGGAGCC
This sequence comes from Candidatus Peribacteria bacterium, assembly GCA_023245765.1. Classification (GTDB taxonomy): domain Bacteria; phylum Patescibacteriota; class Gracilibacteria; order Peribacterales; family Peribacteraceae; genus JABFSS01. Next base: position 30,752 of record JAHFJP010000005.1, on the reverse strand, counting down.
CGGAACAATGATTCTGTACGTAATTCTTGGATGCACCTTGCTGTGGATCACCCTGGCCCCCGAGTTGTACGACGAATACGCGGGATCCGCAAACCGGACTCAGCTGCGTTCCCGGATTCTCTTTGTCGTTCGTTTTCTGTTGGTTGTCCTCTGGATCGCCGGTCTGGTGATCGTCATTCACAGGAATATCGCGATCGCCCTGTTTCCTCTGCCATGGCTGAATGACCGCCTGGGAGAAGCCTTCACACTCCCCTACTCCATCGGGCATCTGCTTGGCGCACTCGGAGTCTACTGGCTCTTTCGTTCCTTCTTCAAAGCAGTCTTCGCGACGCTCGGGCTCCTCGGCGATCTGGCCAATCTTTTTCGTTTCCGATGACCGTCAAACATCTTCTGCAACGGCAGGCGTTCCCGATCATCCTGCTCGCCATCTCTGCGCTGCTGATCTACAGCCAGTCACTCAGGAATGAATTTGTGATCTGGGATGATGATTCATTGGTCTATCAAAATCCACTGACGCAGGAGATGACACTCAAAAATGTCTGGGGTGCTTTCACATCGTATGACCCCGAGCTCTACGTGCCACTGACGATCGTCAGCTTCCAGATCGAACACACACTCGTCGGATTTAATCCCTTCTTGTTCCACCTCGACAATCTGCTGCTACACATCATCGCAGCGGCACTCGTTCTATTATTATTGGAACGCCTCGGTCTCGAACGCAAGACGGCATTCATCGGAGCTCTGCTTTTTACTGTTCACCCAATCAACACCGAAGCAGTCGCATGGGTGAGCGCTCGAAAGGATCTTCTGGCTGGCATTTTTTCACTGGCTGCCCTTCTGCTTTATCTTCATCCACTGTCTCGGGCGCGGCATGCCGCGCCCTTACGCTGGGTGACATTGCTCTTCTTCCTGATGGCGCTTCTCTCGAAGCCCGTCGCAATCGTTCTGCCTGCGATTTTCTTGCTTCTCGATTGGAAAGACGATGGAGTAATCCGGCGCAACAAGATCTTCAAGAACATCCCGTTCTTCGCGCTCAGTGCGCTCTTCCTTGTGATCGGCCTCTACGGCAAGCAGCAGAACATCGGTGCATTGTCACTGGTGGACACTCTGCTCCTCGCGATCAAGAGTTCGGTCTTCTCACTGCAGAAATTCTTCTGGCCTGCCAATCTCTCATCCATTTATCTTCAAACAGATACCATCAGTATCAAGCTGGCGCAGTTCTTTCTTCCTCTGATCATTCTCGGCGTTCTCGCTATTCTTGTGATGTGGTCGATACGCAAAACGCGAGTCATAGCGTTCGGTGCCCTCTTCTACGTCTTGTTCCTCCTTCCCTCGTTTTCCAACTTCGTGAAAGATGACATCTATTACTTCTCCGACCGGTACATTTACCTGTCACAGATCGGCATGATTTTTCTGTTGGGATACGGATTCGAACGTATCTTGATGAGGAACCGACTGGCGATGAACGCCGTCATTGGAGTGCTCCTTCTTGCCCTCATTGGAACTCTCGCGTGGACCGCCCACGCCCAGAGTCTCCTGTGGCATGACAGTGAAACTCTCTACCATGATGCACTACAGAAGAATGACCGCAGTGTGGTGATGCACTATAACCTCGCGGTGCTCGAGCACCGGAGAGGCAATCGCTCAGAGGCACTGGCGCAGTACCGCAGGGCACTCGTGCTCGATCCGCACTACGCTAAGGCGCTCAGTAATCTGGGAATCCTGTACAACGAACAGGGCCAGACAGACAAAGCACTGGAGCAGTTACATCTGGCAATCGAAGCCGATCCTGGGTTCCCGGATCCCCATAACACGATTGGCAGCATCCTGATGGACCGAGGAAACATCGACGGTGCCATTGCAGAATTCCGCTCCGCCATTGCCATCCGTGAGACGTTCGCACAAGCGCATATCAACCTGGGCGCCGCGCTCGGCCGCAAGGAACTCTATCCAGAGGCGCTGCACGAATACAAACGCGCGTTTGAACTGGCACCGCAGTTGCTGGACGGTCTCCCGGAGATCCGCAAGGCGTTGGAAAATCTGTGAGAACAGCGTACGCTTTCCTCCGTGCGACGACTCACCAAAATCATCTGTACGCTCGGCCCGACTGCCAAAACGCCGCAGCAGATCGAGGCGCTCGCCCGCGGGGGGATGAATATCGCCCGCATCAATTTGGCGCATGGAACATGGGACGAACACCGCAAGACCATCCACCTGGTCCAGGCACTGAATAAGAAGCTGGCTACGAAGGGCAAATGGCCGTCGTGCATCGCCATTCTGCTGGATACGAAAGGTGCCGAAGTGCGGACGGGCGTTGTGAATGTTCCTCTCAAAATCCGACGCGGTGAACTTGTTGTGTTTTCTCCGCATCCACGACCGAAAGAAAAAATGAAAGTAGTGATCGTCAGTCACAAGGGGTTCGCCAAGGATGCCCGCGATGCGGAGCAGATTTTGCTCGATAATGGCAAAATGGCCTTCAAGCTCGTCTCCGTGAACAAAGACGGGTCAGTGGTGGCGCGCGCGAAGCAGGAAGGAAGCATTAGTTCACGCAAACACGTGAATCTCCCCGGTGCGAACCTCGACATGCCCTCGATCACCAAGGAAGACTGGGCAAGCATCGCGAACGCGGCGGCGGAAGGTGTGGATTTCGTCGGTCTCTCGTTTATCCGCAAGGCATCGGAGGTCGAGGAAGTCCGTGCGTGGCTGGAGAAGCGAAAGAAGTCCGTCGGTCTGATCGCGAAGATCGAAACACGCCAGGGTGTGGCAAATCTCCTCGACATCATCGCCGTCTCCGACGCAATGATGGTGGCGCGGGGCGATCTGGGTGCCGAGATTCCCTTTGAGCAGCTGCCGGTCGTGCAAGACATGATGGTTGCGGAGTCACGCAAGGCAGGCAAACCAGTGATTGTTGCAACCCACATGCTCGAGAGCATGGTCGAAAATCCGATCCCCACGCGCGCGGAGGTGACCGACATCGCCCACGCGGCAATGACCTCGACCGATATCACGATGCTCTCCGGAGAGACGGCCAGCGGCGCACATCCGCTGCTCGCGCTCGATGCGATGGACCGCGTGCTGCACGAGACCGAATGGCACTTGGGAACATCCCAGAAGATGCTCCATGCGGAGATCCGCACGGAACGCGACGCACAGGCCGAAGCCGCCGTGACACAGGCAATTTCTGCGGAAGCAGCCGCGATCGCGGTGATGACGAGGACGGGGCAGACCGCTCGCGAAATTGCTCGCTTCCGGCCCCACCTCCCGGTCATTGCCTTCACACCGGACGCACGAACTCAGCGTACTCTTCAGCTCTCGTTCGGTGTCTTCCCTCTCGTCGTCCCCTTTAAAAAAGATCCGGAAGCGACAGTCGTTGAAGGCATCGCGCTCGCACGGAAAGCCGGTCTGCTCAAAAAGGGCAACACGTTTGTGCTCGTCACGGACGCGAAAGCGCATGAGGAGAATGTCAGTACAATTCAGGTGAGGAAGGTTCCATGAGTCAGGCCGATGCCTCATGCCGGAAGACTTGCAGGTAGATGCAGAGAATCGGGAGCAAGAGAATTTCGCCAATGAGCAGCGTGTGCCCCGGTCCGATCTTGTCTGCGACTGAACCGAAGGTGATGGCAAAGACTGCGAATACGATGTTGCCGAGAAAGGTATTCAGCGAGCCCATGGTTGCCCGCTGCTGATCGCTGAATTCTTCCTGCAGCAGAGTATTTTGAGCAACATGACCCATGGCGAAGAAAAACGATGTCACTGGCAGGAGTATCGGTGAAAAAATTGTCGGGAAACCATAGGCAAACATGCTTCCGGCCCGATTGAACAGTTGACCGGAAAACAGGACCTTCAGCGCGGAAAACCGCTTGATGATTTTTCCCGAAAACCAGAAGCCCAGGGCGGCACACACGTGACTCAGCATGCGTGCAATCCCGAGAGCCCATATCGGCCACAGCAGTGAGATGAAGACAGGACCAAACTGGTGCATGGTTTCGCCAATGCCAAATGCAAAAATCGAGGCGAGACTCAACGAACGCAGCTTCTTGTTTGTTCTGAATTTACGGAGCGCCTCACCAAGATGATGGAATACATTCGCGCGTTCTTTCTCATGTGTTTTTGGCTCAACGAAAAAGAAGCTGATAATGATGCAGATCACTTGAGGAATCACCGATAGCCAGAGAGCGAGAGACAATGAATGTTGCGCCGCAAATCCTCCGATGATCGCCGATATCGCCAAACCAACTTGATACATAGAACTCGTTCTCCCCAAGTACGTCGAGTATTCACTTTGATTATTTTCCTCTTTGAGCGTCTCGAAGAGCAATGCTTCATTGTTGCCGCTGAAAAACGATTGCCCGAGACCAGCCAATATCGCTCCCATTGCCAGCATCCAAAACGAGCCGCCGATCGCATAGAGAACAATCGCGAGGGTGGCGCTCATACTTCCGAGAAGGATCGTCTTTCTTCGGCCAATCGCATCGGAAAAGATCCCTGTCGGAACTTCACACAGTGATGACGAAATGCTGACAATCGAGAGAATGGAAAGGCCTGCAGCAAATGATCCCGTGACCGTGGAGAAATAAATGACCGCGATTGGATTATAGGGCGCGAAATCCAAAAAGAAGTTGAACCACGTCAGCAGACGGATGTTTCTGTGGGCACTCATCTTTATCATTCTATTACTCCCGCACCACCGCCACCACGGGATCCTGCTGGGTGTACCGCAATTTCGCCGCCGGGATCATTGCTGCGATTGCCGGGTCTTCCTGTAGATGTTCAAGTGCCTGAGCTTCGGCGATCTGCATGTTGAGGACTTCCTGCTGGAGCAGGAGAATCGAACGCTGGTTCTCGAGTTTGCGGAGGTTATACCCCTTCGTCGCGTTGGCGTTCTCGTGAAACAGGATGAGGAGCGCAAGCCCCAGGATCAGTGTGCCGATGCACACCATCAAGAGTGCCGTGCTCTGGCTGACCATGCGTCCCAGAGAGGCACGCCGGGGCATGTCGGAAACAGGCGCCAAAAAAGAAAGAGAGAACATGCGGGGCAGGGTCGGAAGCGGAAGCATGTGGCGAGGAAGTATGAAGGAAAGTGGTAAATGATGCAAATTTTTGCGACGGAGAGCGGGCTTTATGCCCGCGGGACTCGCCGCAGAACCCGGAACTTCGCGCTGCGCGAGCGCGGATTGCCCTCGAGCTCCTGTGCAGAGGGGGTGACGGCTTTGCGAGTGACAAGTTCCCACGAAGCTGCCGTGGAAACCTGGCCGGTGCGCTCATCGATTTCAGGGGTACTCAGAGTCCGGAATGCGTGCTTCACCAGCCGATCTTCGAGCGAGTGGTAACTGATGATACCAACACGCCCTCCCGGGTTGAGAAGCCTGGGGAGTGTATCGAGAAGAGATGTAACAGCGCCCAACTCATCATTCACGGCGATCCTGAGCGCCTGGAAGACCTGCGGCAGAACTTTTGGAGCGCGATAAGTAAAGACTTTCTCCACGCATTGCACGACATCATCGGTCTTCCAGTCACTCAGAGAACGAGTATCAGAATGAAAATGAAGATGCAATTCCTTCGCGAGTTGATGACTGCGCTGGATCTCACCGAACTCCCGGAGGACTTTCGTGATCTGTTCAACAGAAGACGAGAGGAGCAACTCTGCGGCGGACTCTCCGGTCGAGCGATCGTAGCGCATATCGAGCGGGGCATTGGTCCGAAACGTGAATCCCCTCTCCGGGTCATCCAGGTGCGGTGAGCTGAGTCCAAGATCCGCAAAGACGATATCGACGGGATGGGTGAGGACGGTGAGAGCGTCACGGAAGTTCATGCAATGCGTTTCCAAACGGCTTCCATAGGGTTGCAGACGCTTGCGTGCCTCAGTGAGATTTACCGAGTCCGCATCCAATCCGATCAGTAGTCCGTCAGGAGCAGTGACGTTGAGAAATGTCGTTGCATGCCCGCCGAGACCGAGCGTGCAGTCGAGAACCGTCTCACCGGGACGCGGCGCAAGGAGAGCGAGCACCTCTGTATGAAGGACCGAAACGTGGCCATGTTGCATTCGGCAATTCTAACTGTATACAAAATATATTCAATATGCTGTTTTCTGTTGACATCAAAATGCCATTTTGTGGCTTTATTAATTGAATAAACAGCATATTGATTTTCCTGTATTTTCTATTATTATGTATCACTTGCTCAAGAGATTCGCTCCCCTCTTCGGCTTCTTTCTGGTGACACTCTGTTCCCCCTCCGCGTTCGCGGCAGAGAGACCTCATACAACTCTGTGGCAACCGACAGCCGGGGATGTTTTCGTCGTCGATGTTCCGAAGAACACTGGCTATCTGGTCCATGAGAACGGAGAGACACTCCCTTTCCCGGTTGCCACCGGTCGCAAGGAAACCGTCCGCTACATCGGCAGAAGCTACCGGGCCGAAACGCCCATTCGTACCTGGACGGCTGAGCAGATGCAGATCAAAGGTGATCGGCGCACCTTCGGCGTCAGCGGCCGCTTCATTCGTCTGTTCCGTAATGGCGAAAACTCGCCGTACGGGATTCACAGCTACTACAAAGTCAGCGAGTGGATGCAGGAAGACAATCGATACTTCTCGATGGGCTGCATCGTTGTCACCGAAGACATCATGGATATCATGGAAAAAACATTCACCGTGAACGAGGAAAAGATGATCGTCATTACAACGAATGACGCAGAGGCCGCGCTGCAGAAAATCACCGTATCTGCTGGAAACAGAAATGAAGGGTGAAGCACAAATCGCGGCGTAGTCTCGTCCTGAGCGCAGCGAAGGACGGACGAAGCCGGATGGCGGAGAGGGAGGGATTTGAACCCTCGATACGGGTTTAACCCCGTATACCGCATTAGCAGTGCGGCCCTTTCGACCACTCAGGCACCTCTCCGCGGTACGTGCAGTATAGAGCAAGTCCTTCACGATTCCACTGTCTGAGCAGCCTTCCTATACGCGCACCACTCACACCCGGGAGCGGCCGCCGGAGGAAGATCCCGACAGAGACACGCATGCGCCTCACTCAATGCCTCCTCCACCCAGGAATCGTCACCCGTGTAGGAAATGATTTGCATATGGAACTCAAGTTTTGCGCCAAAATGTTCCCGGGCTGCATCGCCGTTCACATACACGAAGTAACCGAGATCGGACACGGGCAGCCGGTTCCCCCGCAGGAGCCATTGGTAAATCTCCATCTGTCGCTTGTAGGCCTGCTTCCAGGGATCATCGAGACTGATCTCCTTTTGCGTACTCGTCGCCTTGTAGTCGACCACGTGCAGCTGACCGCCTGGACTCTGCCAGATATCATCGACGGCGCCGAAGAAGAGAAAGTTTGTCTTCTTGTGCAGGGCCTGCACGCCGTGGAAGTTCGTCCGCCAGTCATCGAGATGCGGGTGACTGAACGGCACGGCATCGATGCCAAACTCTTTCATGAGTTCGTGGGGCTCCCCGCGCGCGCGGTGCAGATCGAATTCGCGCTTCATCAGAGCGTCGACCGCCACGTTGAGCGTGAACGGCGGACCCGGCGGTTGTCCGATGCCCGAGCGCCGGTCGAGGTAAAAACAGCGCGGACACTGCAGGAAGAGCTCGAGTTTGGAGCGGCTCAGCTTGAACGGCTCGTCCGATGCAGGATCGAAGAGGTTACGCTTGCGGACGCCCGTGGTAGCGGTTGCTGATCGGGAAATGATATGGCGATCGTACTCCATTTATGCAGTTGTCGCCTTCCCGGTCACGACGGCCCATTTCTTGCCGCATTCCGCCATCAGTCGGTCGGCTTCCTTCTGATACTGCAGCAGCTTCTGGCGTTTGAGGTTCGCTGATGTCGAAATATTCTGCGCCATGGCATCGAAGCGAACCATTGCCTGCTCATGCGTCCGTATGCATTCCTGCAGTTGCTCGTGCGTGATCGGCTCACCCGTAAAGCGGCTCATGCGGTTAAGAAGCTCGTCACGGGCCGACGTCACCGATGAGAGGACGTTTTGGCGAAGCTGCCCCATTGTGTCTCGCATCGCCTGCATGCGAGATCGTTGGGCAACTTCCACATCGGGAGCCACGCGCTGCACGTCCCAGACGAGCCCCACGGCCTCGAGACCACGGATGATCAGTCCCGAGATATCCAACTGCCACCAACGCATGCCGTGGAAGGCGTTGCTCGGGAACGCGTGGTGATTGTTGTGCCACCCTTCGCCGAACGCGAGCAGGCCGACGATCCATTCGTTGCGACTCTCATCGGTCGTCTCAAACGTGCGGCGACCGAAGGTATGGCAGATGGAATTCACACTGTAGGTCGCGTGACTGACCAGGAAGAGGCGGACGAGCCCACCCCAGAGGAATCCCGTCCATCCGCCGATGAGTCCGGGAATGAGCAGTCCGAGGAACGCCCAGACAAACCAGGTCTTCGAGACGAACACGACGACAGGATCCTCGAGCAGATGTGGAGCGTACTGCTTCGCATCGAGATAATTGTGCGGTGTGAAGAGCCAACCCATGTGCGAATGCCAAAATCCATGGAGCGGACTGTGCGGATCGTCTTCTTCGTCAGAATGCGCATGGTGCTTGATATGCATGGAGGCCCATGTTGCGGGATCAGTCTCAAACGACGTGCATCCGCAGATGAGGAGAACCGCCCGCAGCCACGCCGGCGCATGGAAGCCGTTATGCGTGAGCATGCGGTGATAGCCGATGGTGACGCCGAAGACCGAGATCGCATAGAAGACGCCAAGCAGTACCAGATCCGTCGTGAACACGTACCGCTGCCACAGGAGAATGATCGCCAGGAGCATTGCCAGAAACGGAAGGACGACCAGAAGCGTGAGCTTGACCTTGTGAATGATGTCCTCAGTATTCCAGACCGGAGACAACCGCTCATCGGGAAGACGACGCGCGAACGCTGCGATCTCACTCATCATCGTAAGAATCTCACGGTATGACTGCCGGATACCGGTCTCGTGGTAGGGAATGCCGTGGAGGCGACAGTGCTCGCGCACAAGCAGGCGGAGTTTGGGGAGATTTTTACGCGGCATCACCGGGAACAGGTGATGTTCGATCTGATAATTGAGTCCTCCATACCAAAGATCGATAAAGAAGCCCGGACGGATATTGCGCGCAGTCATGACCTGTTCACGGACGAAGTCGATCTTCAGATCTTTCTCCAACATCTCCATGCCCTTGTGGTTGGGCGCGAAGATCGAGCCCACATAGATTCCCCAGACGATCTGATGGACGACGATGAAGAGTACGGCATGCCACCACGGAAGCAAGACGAAGAGAATGCCGAGATACAGGGAGAAGTGGATCACGAACGAGAGCCAGTCGAGCCATGACTGTCGCAGCGGGAGCTTCTTCAGATATTGCACACCGGTATTGCGGATGCTCCAGGCCACGAAGGTCAGCAACGGAAAGTAGAGCACGGCCTGATTGCGCATCACCAGACGGGCGAGCCACCATTCTTTTCTCTCCAGAACCTGCTCGTTGGAGTAGGCAAGGAACGGCTGTTCGATGTCCGGATCCATATCCTCACGATTGGGATGCGCGTGGTGGGCATTGTGGACATCCAGCCACGCGAGGGGGCTCATACCGACGCACATGGAGCAGGCGTAGAGGATCGCTGTTCCGATGCGACCGATTTGCCGGTGTCCGGCGTCATGACCCAGAAGCATGGTCTGGGTAAAAGCGAAGGCGAGGAGCGGCGCATCGAGTAGATGCCACCAGATGCTTTCGGTGAAGGTGAGAACAGCGATACTGAGAGAAAGGAGCGAGCAACACCAGAGCACCTGCCACACGTAATAGAGAGGCTGCTGCTTGAGCAGGCCTGCCTCCTTCACTTGCTTCCGGAGCTCGGCGAAACCGCCACTTGTCTCCACGCTATCGCAGAGATCCATCGGCAGGGTGGAAGAGAGTTCCATGCGGGGATCTGCCAACAGTGTACGCCACCGCAGAGGAGGGTCAACTACGGAAGCTTCACCTCGGGCTTTTGGGGTTTTTCGATCTTCTTCGGCAACATCTTCTTCACATCGTCGAGTTTTTTCTGTAGTTCCGATCCGGTTGCCGAGAGCATCCCCGCAGCCGCATCCATTGCTGCATCAATTTTCGCATCGATTTTGGCATCAATCTTTGCGTCAATCTTCGCCTTCGCATTGATCTTCATCTCCATTGCTTTCTCGATCTCCGCGTTCATGAGCGCAGGGATTGCCTGCTGCGTGTGCGCCTTGAGGGTGCGCTCATAGCGCTCTTCGGTTTTCTTTAAATGCTCGCGAATCTTCTCGATCTTCTCCTCAAGATGTACGGCACGCGGCTGACGCTCGAGTGTTTCGATTTGGACAGTCGCTTCACTGTGCTCGCTCTGGAAGTCCTGATCGAGCTTCACCGCTGCTTTCTCGGTCAACGTTCCTTTCGATTCGAGAACCGCAGCTTCTTCGAGACGCGCGTCCATGTGGTCGACTTGTACTTCCACCTTCGACTCGGCATCCAACGAGACGTGCGTCCGGATTTGCTCGCCGAAGCGCTTGAGTGGATACAGCGGATCTCCGGGGACAGAATTCTGGGCAAACGAAAGACCTGCGCCCGTGACGACGCACACGATCACACTCGCGGCAACCGGCGTCCAACTGGAGAAGACAGCGTGCGCGGTACGCCAGAGGAAGCTGCCTGCTTGCTCCCCATGTCCGCGGGCGATCCGGTCATCGAGCCAGTCGAAACTGCGCTCCTTTTCGCGCACCGTCAGGCGCTGGTGCTTTGCGGGGCCGAAGAAGTCGTGGAGGTCGCGGTCGTCCATAGGTGCAGGGAAGACGGATAGAAGAAGGAAGGGTTACACGGAAGAACCGAGAGAATTCCCGGAAGGGTTGACCAGTGTCCGCAGATCCTTGATCGCACGGTGCAAACGGACAGAGACGGTATTGGGGGCCTCCTGGAGCACTTCGGCGATATCGGCGGGGGTGAGCCCATCGATGAACCGCATCACGATCAGTTCCCTGTCCGCCGGACGGATGTCCTTGAGGACGCGAAGGATCTCACGGAACTGCATCTGGTCCTGCATGCTCTGCGTTTGATCTTCTCCAGGATCCCACCCGGCTTCCTGGAGTTCGTCGAGAGACTTCTCCTTCTTCTTCCGAACATCATCGATCACCAGGTTATTGGCGATTTTGTAGAGAAAGGCACGGATGTTGAGAACGTCGGTTCCCTTGTTGAGTTCCAACCAGAAGCGCAAAAACGTCTCCTGCATCAGGTCGCGTCCGCGCTCACGGTTCATCAACCGGAATGCACAGTGGCGAAAAATCGCGTCCGCGAAATCGGCATACGCCTGGTCGAAAATATCGCGGGGAGAGGACATTGGAGCAATAGTACAACGGATTGGGTCATGGGAAACCTCTGCGCAACAAGTACAGGAAAGTGTCGTTTTGTGGTATAATTATACGATGGTCCCGGAACTCAACCAGAACCGCATGGAGAAAATCGCCGCATATCTCGGTGGTCTCGATGCATCGGCAGTTCATATTCGCACGGTGACGGACGTGATGGCGGCGAGAATTTACGGATTGATCGAAAAGCCGGAACGCAGTCCGGCACTCATGGGCATCGGACTGCTGACCAAATTGATCCGGGAAAAATTGCAATATAGGGATTACTGGGAGCTCGTCGTTCTGCTCAACGCGGTTCGGGATTGCGAAAAACCTTCGTTCGTCGAAAGCAAGAACCGGGTGATTTCCGGTGCGTCGGGTCCTCTGCGCGAAGCGCTCAGAATTCTCGCATCGATCCACGAACGCCAGACCGGAACACTGAGCGGAGGCATGGCCAACGCCACCTTTGATGCCAGCGGCAATCTCGATATGCCCGGCAGCGCGGAACTCGACAAAGAATTCGCGGAGGAAGCGCTGCTGCTCATACGATCGCTCTACCCCTACGGAATCAACATGATGGACGCACAGTGGACGAAAAACCGCACATCGTCGCATGATGCGAATCTCAAATGCATGATTACGTCAGAAAAAGGCAAAAAGGAGACTCGCGTATTCATTTCACCATTAAGTGAAGATTGTTCCCTCATCGAATACAACCAGGAGACCGGTGCCGATGACGATGCGCTACAAACGCATCCCGGCAAGGTCACTGGCAAACGGTTCATCCATCAGCAGTATCTTCTCCGCGACGGTGAATCAGTCATTCTTGGGAGATCTCTCGGCACCGAGAAGATTTTTGGAGAGCCCGTGGGGCTCAGGCTGGACGCCCATTGCAACACGGGGACAAATAACTTGTTCTCGCGCGCGGGGATCAGGATCATCCGCAAAAAAGGGCAACTCTACTTCTTCGATGCGGGCTGTAAAAACACGATGACCGTGACGCCCGAACAAGGACAGATCGTTCAGTATGTGCCGCCAGGAGTCCGGATCGGCCTCGATGTCAGTCAGGGGGAGAGTGTCCGCAAGGAAGCGGTGAATCCGAGCGATTTCCCCAGGCCGGCCGAGAGTTTTGATCAGAGCGAGATCGGTCAGGTGCGCAATGCACACGGCATTGTCGAGCTCCACGAGCTCCAGGGAATCATGCGGGGAAAGCCGCTCCCCGGACGTGACTCACAGACTTCTGATTCCCCGAGCGAAGCTGAACCCAATTTGGATATCCGTCTTAAAGAAGTTCCCGCAATGACAAGATTTTGGCGATGGCTACTCAAGAAATGGCCCTTCTGAGGAAGTTCTCAGACGATCACCCGTTTAATGTACTGGTTCCCCGGAAATGTCATCGTCAGATAGTCCTGCGCGGTATCCGCGTACTCGGCATCACTGTGCAGGCTCTGTTCCTGCCACAGCCGCGTGCACTCGCTCACGTCCATCGCGCCGTCGAAGCCGTTGTCCTTGTTCTGCACGACGCCGTTCTTGATCAGACGGAACGTCCAGTGGAGGTGCGGCCCGGTCGCGTTGCCGGATTTTCCCGACAGTGCGACGGGATCGCCCTGCGAAATGCTCTGCCCGTTCGTGACTTTCGCCTGGGAGAGATGCGCGAGAAGACTGCGGCGCTTGCCGTCATCGATCGTGACGCTAAGACCGTAATTCTGCGTGCCTTCGTCTTTGACCGTGATGACGCCATCGTGCGGAGCGTAGATGACTGTCCCCTCAGCAACGCCGAAGTCGATCCCGTTATGGCCAGCCATGCCAAACGCGGCGTAGTCCGCAGGATTCTGCCCGAAGCCCTGGGTAATGAGGGGACGGCCGGGGAGAGGGGAGAAGATCATAGGCGAGCTTTTAGCTGTTTAGCTTGTTAGCTTCTTAGCTTTTCCTTTACATCAGATGACTGGACACATCATAACAACCTAAGAAGCTAAAAAGCTAACAAGCTGGGTAGCTATCGACTCCACTCCGTATGAAACGCCCCCGGCTTATCAACCCTCTGATAAGTGTGCGCCCCAAAGAAGTCCCGCTGTGCCTGGATCAAATTCTGCGGGAGACGTTCACGGCGGACAGTGTCATAAAACCAAAGAGACGCGGACAGTGCAGGAATGGGAACTCCACACGAGAACGCCAGCGCGACGAGTTCACGCCACTCCCGTTGAGACTTGCCGTCCATCCGTTTGATAATGGCCTTCTTTGCTGCCGCGTTGTCATCTTGAGCAGGCTGCAGCATCGTCAGGAACTTCGACCGGATGATGCATCCGCCGCGCCAGATCCGTGCGACTTCCGAGAGGTCGAAATTCCACTTCTTTTCTGAAGACATCTTTGCCATCAGTTCAAACCCCTGTGCATAGGTGCATATGATCGAGAGCTCAAGCGCTGAACGCACCATCGACGTGAGTGCGGCAGCGGGGAGCTTCGCATTTTTCGGAAGTGACTCCGGAAGCTCTTTCATACGTCGCGCACGATGTTCCGTTTCGCCCGAGAGGATGCGCGCGTCGACAGCCGCATTGATCGTCGGGATCGCGATACCCAGATCCATCGCCGTTTCCGTCGTCCACTTGCCAGTCCCTTTCTGCCCCGCGACATCGGCAATTAGATCGATCAAATACTTCTTCGATGCCGGATCTTTGACAGTGAAGATCTGCGCCGTGATCTCCATCAGGAATGATCCCAGATCGTCACTTTTGCTCCAATCGGCAAACAGTTTTGCGAGATCTTCATTCTTCATTTTCCCAACGGTCTTCAGGAGATCGTAGGCTTCCGCGATCAGCTGCATGATCCCGTACTCGATACCGTTATGGACCATCTTCACAAAGTGGCCTGCGCCGCCCGGCCCGATGTACGTGACGCATTTGCCTTTGGCGCCATCCGATGCCGACATCTTCATCAGAAGCGGCATGAGCTTCTTGAGTGCTTCCGGATCCCCGCCCGGCATCATGCTCGGACCCAGCAGCGCTCCTTCTTCGCCTCCGCTGACACCCATCCCCACGAAGTGAATGCCCATCTTCTTCAGTCGCACCTCTCTGCGCTCGGTATCGCGGTAGTGACTGTTCCCGGCATCGATGATGATGTCGCCCTTCTCGAGCATCGGCAGAAGTTCCTCCATCACCGCATCGACCGCATCGCCTGCTTTGACCATCAGAAGAATCGCCCGCGGCGCCTTCATTTCCGAGACGAACTCCCGCAGGCTTTCCGTCGCAACGAATTCCCCTTCTGCAGAAAAATTCTCGAGGAATTCTTTCGTCTTCTCGGTTGTACGATTGAAGAGAACGACGCGAGCGCCATTACGGGCAGCATTGCGCGCGAGATTTGCCCCCATCGTGCCGAGACCGATGACACCAAGTTGCATGGCAACATGCTAACATATTCCACTTCCTGATACCCTCACCTCATGAAAGTCCGAGAGTTGCTAGAGGCATTGGAGAGAATGCAGCAGCAGCATCCGCAGCTACGCGAGATCAAAGTGAACGATAAGAAGGACGCTGCAGCTCTGCAAATTCAGGTGAACAACATCTACGCTTCGTTGACGCGCACCAATAAGCAAATTCGCACTTTGCTGTTCTGCTTTGTGTATTTTAAGCGAATGAGTGAATTAGAAGACGGAAAGAAAGGTCCGATAGAAGAAATGGTCTTCCCTCCCGAATACGAATCGAAACTCGCTGTATTGCTTCGGCGTATTGAGATTCAGCAAATTCAGGCAGATGAGCAAGTCAGAACTCTTCTCAAAAGAACGCAATCCTAACCCTTCTTCACTTTCTCCCAATCCTCTAAAAACTTCTTCACTCCGCTATCCGTGAGCGGGTGCATCGGGAGCTTTTTGAACACGTCGTAGGGAATCGTGCAGATGTGTGCGCCGAGCCGCGCGGCGTCGACGATGTGGCGGGGGTGACGGGTGGAGGCGACAAGAACCTCACAATCGAATTTGTAGTTACTCCAGGCTTCCATGATTTCGGCGATCAGGCCCATGCCATCCTCAGACGCATCATCCAGCCGCCCGATAAAGGGGCTGATGATATTGGCACCGGCCTTCGCTGCAAGGATGGCCTGCGAGACCGAAAAGACGAGCGTCGTGTTCGTCTTGATGCCCTTGGAGCGGAAATACTTGAGAGCTTTGAGACCTTCGGTCGTCATCGGGACTTTGACGACGACGTGCTTGTGCCACGATGCGTACTCCTCACCCTGCTTGATCATGCCCTTCGCATCGGTCGCGGTGACCTGGGCGCTCACACACGAGACGTGCTTGCACATGCCGAGAACGGTCTGCTTGAAATCTTTGCCTTCTTTTGCGACGAGACTCGGATTTGTGGTCACGCCATCCAGAACTCCCCACTCCGCAATTTCGGCGACATAATCGACATTGGCGGTGTCTAAGAAGAGCTTCATGGCTGTATTCTACATGTCCTATGCGCCGCCTACCACTCATCTTTATCGGAGTTCTGATTCTCACAGGCTGTAACTCCTCCTCGGAAATATCCTCGGATTCCTCGGTTTCCTCGGAATCTTTTTCCTCGGCATCCTTGGCTTCTTCGATTTCCTCGGCTTCAGACGCGAAAAGTGAAACATCAAAAAGTCTCGGGGAATCAATCCCCCCTCTGCCCGTCCCCTTCTCCTCCCAAGCCCCCTTTGCAAATTGGGATGCTCTGCATGAAGAATCTTGTGAAGAGATGGCGATGCTGATGGTTATTCATTACTTCAACGGGAAGCCGCTGACGCCGCAGATCGCCGAAAATGAGATTCAGGATCTCGTCGCATGGGAGCATGATCATGGATATGGAGATGATCTGACCGCCGCGCAAATGGCGGAAGTCGCGCGATCGAAATTCGGACTGCGTGCCCGTGTCAGGACGGACGTCACCGAAGAATCCATCATCGAAGAACTCGCCGCCGGGAACCCAATCGTGATCCCCGCAGCGGGACGCGATCTCGGAAATCCGTACTTCAGCGGTGAGGGTCCCTGGTACCACGCGCTCACCATCATCGGCTACAAGCCGGGGTGGACCGGTGATTATTTCATCACGAATGACCCGGGAACCAAGCGCGGACAGCAGTACACGTATCGCGCGCAGACGCTCCTGGACGCCATTCATGACTGGACGGGGGTGAAGGAGGAGATTCGCGGCGGGAAGAAGGCGATGGTGATCCTAGAACGGTGATGTTCCACGGGGTTGTGGAACCGAATTTGTGTCTTCCACAAGCGATAAATCTGCGACATCAAAAAGAAAATGTTGAGGAGGGTATTTCGGGATATGCCAGAGGTGCACATGATGAATTCATGACGTTTTTCCATAAACGATACCGGGTCGAATCCGCGCGAATGCGGGACCATGATTATTCATCGGGTTGGTATTTTGTGACGATGTGTACATGTAATCGTATGCCAATATTCGGACATATTCAGAACCGCATTATGTGTGTGAACGAAATGGGCGCGATCGCATGGCAATGTTGGGAATCGATTCCCGAACATTTTCCGTTGGTTCGTCCGGATGCGTTTGTGGTAATGCCGGATCACGTGCACGGCATTTTGCGGATTTGCCATGATCCATGCGACGTAGAGACGCAAAATTTTGCGTCTCTACAACGCGGGCATCAAAATCATTTCGGACCCCAATCACGGAATTTGGCATCGGTCATCCGGGGATTCAAAATCGGTGTGAAATCGTATGCAACAAAACACGGCATCGATTTTGGATGGCAACCGCGTTTTCATGACCGAATCATCCGTGACAACGATGCATTGGACCGCATACGACGATACATCCGGAATAATCCACGGGAATGATGCGTGGGTGGATGATGACAATGGCATTTCATCCGCCAAATCCATACAATCGTCCCATGCCAAGCGTCCGTCCCGATCCGAAATCATTGGTTGGCAAGGACCCAAAGGACGTCCCCATGTCCCTCCAACGCGTCGCAGCGGCATCGCACCCGGGCGAGCGACATTGGATTGGTCCGAAAGATGAGAAGAAGATCTCCAGCGGCGATCTGGAGGCGTACACACTTGCACATCTGATCATGGCGCACCTGTGCATCCAGGCGCCGACCAAGCACAAGTCCGGCCACCCTGGCGGTCCCCTCTCCGCCTTCACCTTCACGTATTTCGTCCACAAGAGGAGGACTCCAGGAATTGATCCAGCCTTCCGCATGAGCGCCGGACACCTGAGTCTGCTCGCCTATGGCATGCAATGGCTGATGCATCGCGAGGGTCGTGACAAGCGTCTCGCGTCCCCACAGGCGATCATTGATACGTTCCGAACGCCGTCCGGATTGCCGGGGCACGCGGAAGCCGGCATTGGCGATATTCCGTTTGGCGCCGGGCCGCTCGGGAAAGGCGTCAGCAATGCACTCGGCGAAGCATTTGGGCTGAAGTTCTTGAAGAAGAAAGGAACGGTCGATGTCCTGCTCGCCGACGGCGATTGTCAGGAAGGACAAGTGATGGAGGCAATGCGTCTTGCGTCACATCTGCAGATCGATAATTTGATCGTCCATTTGGACCTCAATGACATCCAGCTCTCCGACATGCCCAGCAAAGTGGTCGCGGCCGACATGGCGGCGATTGCGGCTGCTGCAGGCTGGACGGTGATCGAAGTGCAGAACGGCAACGATCCCGCACAAGTCGTCGCCGCTCTCGACCTCGCTGATGCCCAGAAGGGCAAAGGTCATCCGATTTTCATCTGCTACTACACAACCATGGGACATGGCGTGAAGATCATGGAAGACGGATCGAACACCGGTGCCGCCAACTTCCACGGCAGCCCCCTGAAGGATGACGTTGCAGCGGCAGCTCTGAAAGATCTTCGGTCGCTCCCTGAACTCGTCAAAGGCTACGAGAAATTCCGTCCGAGCCCCGTCCCGGTCCCGGTCCCGAGCGCCCTCCCCTTTTCCACGAAAACCCTGAAGGGCTACGCGCGTACCATCACGACCGAGAAAGGTGCGGCACGCCAGGAGTTTGGCTCCGTACATCTGAAGGCGCTGATGAAGGCCGATCCGCGCATTGTTGTTCTGCATGCGGACCTCGCGGGCTCCGGCGGCTTCGATAAAGTCGGCAAAGAATTCCCCGATCGGGTGATCAACGTGGGCGTTGCGGAAGCGAATATGTACATGATGGCCGCAGGCATGCGCCAGGCGGGCCTTCTCCCCGTGACCTACACGTTCGCCGCGTTCGGCACGAATGAGGCACGGGCCAGTGCACGATTGATCGACGTCAACTGCGGCCACACCCGCTGCGGCGTCTTACACGATTGCACGCACACGGGACTGAGTGTAGGAGAAGACGGCGAGACTCACCAGGAACGCAACTACCTCAACATCCCGCTCGACCACACGCAGATCTGGATGCCCGCAGACTCGAATCAAGCAGCTGCCGCAGCCGAGCGTGCAATGGAAATCGTCGCCGATGGCAGTCAGAGCGTGTACGCCTTCTTCCCGCGCTCCGGCCATGAGCAGTTGAAAACACCAAAAGGCAAGATCATCTACGGCAAAGAGTATTCGTTCGACGGAAAGATTGACGTCGTGCGCGGGGCCGGCGACATAACGGATGACGCGACGATCATCGCGATCGGGATTCCTGTGCACGATGCCGTAACGGCGGCGGACCGGCTTTGGAACGAGGAAAAAAAACGCGTTCGCGTGCTGAACGTCGGATGCATTCGTCCGTTCGACGCGTCCGAGATCATCCGCGCGGCGCTGGAGACGTCGCACCTGATCGTCGTTGAGGATCACCACAGTGAAGGAGGATTGGCAACACAGGTTGCCGACGTCATCGCCGACTTCCAGCTCCCCTGCTCACTGCGCCGTCTCGGCGTGAACCACTACTTCCCATCGGGGACGGACAAGGATCTCAAGTTCCTCGCGGGCCTGGATGAGCAAAGTATCCTCGACGCTGTGCTGGATGATGTGCGCGCCGAAGTTCGCGGTGGTGAAGACGCGTTTGTCACCGTCATTCACTCACTGCTCGAAAACGGAAAGAAGAGCCGGTTTGCCAAAACAGCGCAACAGTTCATCGACCGGTTGATCGGTGAAAAAGGCTATCTGGATGCACTACGGAAACAGTGGGAGAAGCGAAGCATTCCCGCGGAGAAGCTCCCGACGAATGCCACACTCCTAAAGCGCTTGCGGGGAGATGAGTCGAGTCTGTAGGATGCGGAGCCAATGAAGCACCTTCGGTGGTTTTTGGCAGCGAGTGTTGCGCTAAACATCGCGATCGTGGGCATGATCGGTTCTGGACAATTCCTTGGTCAGATGACAAATGAACGTGACCGATACCCACTGCTCTCTCCACGTATTTTCATCCAGAACCGAAACGATATCATCATTAATTTCACAGATTTGCGCAGCGAGCTCAACGCCTTCGTGTCTGCTCAGAAGAACATGCGGACCGGAGTGTACTTCGAGTACCTGCCCTCGGGAGTTTCCATCGGGGTCAATGCAACAGACGAGTTTATCTCTGCGAGTCTCATAAAAGTCCCGTTCATCATGGGCATCTATAAAATGATAGAGACGGGTCAATTGACAAAAGACACGGTCATCACGCTCAAGAAAGAAGACCTTGATCCGAACTTCGGTTCGCTGTGGAAACGCGGCGAAGGCGCGACGCTGACGGTTGATGAAGCCATGCAACTTACGCTAAGGGAGTCGGACAATACGGCAGCTCTGGCACTCGACCATTTTTCGTCAGCGGATCCAATACGAAAGATCTATGACGCACTCGATATTCCCGTTGATTGGTCGAGTGATCAACCCGTTGTGAGTCCAAAGAACTACTCGTCTGTTTTCCGCTGCCTCTACCTTTCCTGCTATCTGAGTTACGAAGGATCCCAGAAAATTCTCACCTTCCTCACAGACACCATTTTCCACGATGGCATTCCTGCAGGTGTTCCCGCAAGTGTTCCGGTTGCACACAAGATCGGCATTTACGATTCGCCCAACTCCGGCAAGCGTGTTCGCCTGGATTGCGGCATCGTCTACGTTCCAAAGCGGCCCTACATTCTGTGCATACTGGGCGAAGCGGAGAAAGGACAAGAACAGCGCATCTCGGATTTCGCACGCGAAGTATCGGGACAGATCTATAGGTTCGTCGAGAATTTGAATGCACCATAAGCCCCGAAGAGGGTTTGTAGAGCATGTAGCCCTAGTTGAGGAATTGCACGACCATTTGACGTAGATGCACGTTCTGCGGTGGACTGGCGTTTGAACGGAAACGAAGAGAGTTTGCCTTCGCCGTATTCACGCGAATCGTCTGTAGATTTTCCAAGCCGATCGTCTGAGCCTCGGTGCGAGTCGTCGAGAGGATAGCCAGTCCCTGCGCGTCTATTTCTCCGAGAATTCCATTCCTACGAACCGTGAATGTGCAGTCAAGTGTCCAACTGCGGTCACGAACGTTGGGAACGTAGGCGTTTTCACGGGTATCACAGAGTGGAATCGAGCCGAGGAAAATCTGAAGCGAGAGAGTGCCGGGAACAGACCCCGTGCTGTACGTTCCCCGTGCTGTAATGCGTGCTGTACGCCCGCGAGTGAGGGAGCCCACAGGCAGCACATAATCTGGAATAGTGCCTAGCGCCAGATCCCCCGCGAGATCTCGCACAGGCGTGTCACTGAGAGAATCCGGCAACAGAGAATTCTGGACGAACACAGTGACGACGCCATCACCCGGTCCACTAAATCCCGTCAGCGCTTTACCAATGACCGGTCCAGCCCGGGTTGCGCGCATCGCCAGTCCCGGCTTGGAGGATGACGTGAGGTAATCACCGGGCGCAATGGGCCCATTCTCGTCGGTCACCATCACGGGCACACGGCCGGCAAGCGCGAGGAAGACCGGAAGACCGCCTTTGCCATCGAGTAGATCATCTCCTCCGATCAGCATTCCTGGTTTTGTGGAGATCACACCAAGCATCTTTTCGTCATACGCTCTGGTGCTACGAATGACGCCTGACGGGAGTTTAGGATCGACACTCACAACGGAACCGGGAATCAGATTGGGCACTCGCGTGCGATAGACCTCGGCAATGTCGGACCCGACAGGCTTAAAAGCGATCACCGTACTGCCCGAAAGCACTTGGGTATTGGTTGCCGCCGCAATGTGCTGACCCCACCGGATGTACCCGCTTCCCGCAGTCGCACCGTTGAAAATTGTTCCATAGACCTCAACGGTGGAAATGTTGTTCGCTTTCGCCGCTGCAGTCGTAACAACGGCATAGTTGCACACGGTAGCACCTGTCCCCGTGATGCCAGTATCGATATCCACAGCGCCGTATATGCAGGTAGAGCCCGGCGGACCGGCGACGTGCCATCGCATTGTTTGACTTGCCGTAGCGGCCCTGACGAGGTTACTGAACCGGAACACCCATGTGTCATTTGCCGCGAGCTTGAACGACTGCGATGCGTCGTGGACCGGGACAACCGTGTTATTGACGGTTTGGGTCGTCGGCTTCCTCTTGACCACCATACCGCCGCACGAGACAACACCACCGGTGTTCGTCTGCAGGATGCTGCACGCCTTCAAGCTGCTCACGGTCAATGCGGATCCAGAGATTGTGCCGGCAACGTCGAGCGCGCTGTTTGGCACTGACTTCCCAATGCCGACTTTTGAGCCCGAACTCGCAAGCACGGGCTGAGTTTGATTGCTCCGGATGACGAGCGATCCGGAAGATTCGATCCGGTTCTGCGCATGAATCAGGCGACCCGACATGTTTCCGGAGACTTCCAGTGTGCTTTCCGGAGCGAGGTTATTGACGCCCACTCTGTTGGCCGTCGAATCGATCCAGAGCGTACCGCCGTCGAACTTGCCGTTGCCGGTCACAAGCAGCGATCCCGATGATTCGAGACGGTTCTGGGCATGGATAACGCTACCTGAAACTGTTCCGATCACCTCCAGGACCACTCCCGTATCGGCCAACGGCGGTACGGTGGGAGACGTTGCGCCTTTGTAGATCAAGAGGGCACCGGATATCGCGCTCCATTTCGTGTTTCCCTGCTTCAGGAGGTATCGAGCATCCCCGTCGCTTACACTGAGACCACTGCCCCCGGTGTCAGTCCCGCAGGTAAAGCGTCCCGCAGTATCGGTATCAATCGTGTCGCAACTCCGCAGGTTATTCACGTTGATAGTAGCACCGGAGAGGTTGCCGAGTACGCTCACGTTGGTGGTGAACTGGAAGCGTTGTGATGCATGCACAAACTTCAGCGTCTGGTTCGCTGTCGAGTTCCCGAAGACAAGCAGGGCATCATTGGTGTCATTATCAGCGTTGATGATCGCACCGGATTTTGTCTTGATCGAGCCGGTTGCGGCGAAGCTTCCCCAGATGTCACCATTGCCGTCGACGCGCAGCGTCGCGCCAGAGATTGTTTTCTTCACACTGAGTGAGCCGGTCGCCGTCAAGTTTCCCTGAATGTAGGCCGCTTTCGTGAACTTGAACGCACCGCTGCCGGCTCCGACGATGTTCCAGGAGATTCTCTTGTCCGCATTATCGCCGAAGCGGAATTCGATATTCGTCGACTTGTCACCGGAATCAATCGTCTCGAAGGATTCCGTATTCACGAGAAGTGTCGGATTCCAGGTACTCGCAATGAGTCTTCCGGGATACAGACCGAGCACCATGCACAGGACCAGGAGCGCTGCCGAACAACGGATTTTTTGTGAAGGCATGATGTGAGTATTTCCTCTTATTATAGCAAAAAAACTCGATTTGGGCCTCCGGGTATTCTTGAGGAATGTGGGAATTGACTCTTCATATATGAATGTTAATCAAGTCAAACATAAAAAATGCGGCTTCTGTAAGCCGCATTCTTGAATTGTCAGCGATAAAGTATTATGGAGTGGTCGTGGACCAGTTGAATTTGACGGAGCCAACGTCGATATATCCGGCCGCTTTCGACACCAGTTTCATCAGCAGGGTGATGTAGCCGCCTGGTGTGTAGGTACCAGCCGTCACGTTCCTGATGGAATTCGTTCTCCATGCACCCACATAGCTGCCGCTCAGGTTGACGTTGTTGGTGATGGCGACCGAGGCATTGGCGGTATCGATCAAGCGAACGGTCACGTTGTTATCCGTCGGCACCAGCGTGTTGGTCCGCAGTCGCAACTGGATGCCGGAGGCCGTCTCGAAGTGTGTAAAGTTCTTGGGAACCTGCACACGTACCGAGATCCAGTAATCCTGCGCAGTACTGCGCGTTGTCGTCCAACGGTAGTAGTTATCCAGCGCACCCGAGGAAGCGTACGTCAGCGTACCGACCGTGGTGGAACCGGAGGCGAAGTAGACGGCATTGGAGTATTGCGGACTGAGTGAGAGAATATTGCCGCTGGAGGAGCCGACAGTCACAGTGCTCCAGGAGAGACCACCTGCACCGTCATTCTTCAGGTACGTACTTGCGGCACCTTGCGCGCTGGGCCATGTGTACGCCGTCGTGCCGAAGGTCGTGGTGCGGTTATCGACCGTCAGACTGGAGCCCGACAGTGTTCCGATCACGCTCACATCTTTACTGAAGAGGAAACGCTGGCGAGCGTTCATGAACTTCAATGTCTGCGGCGCAGTCGTATTCCCGAATTGAAGGATGGCATCATTAGTATCGTTATCAGCATTGATGGTCGCTCCGGATTTGGTCCTGAGTGATCCCGTTGCAGAGAGGTTCCCCCAGATATCGGCATTGCCGTCTGTGTGCAGCGTCGTACCGGACAATGCTCCACGAGTCTTGAGAGTGGTTGCAGTGATCGTGCCTACAGTCGTATTGCCCGTAACATTCAGGGTGCTCTTGAGGACGGTTGCACCGGAAACACCGAGTGTTCCCCAGATATCGCCTCCTCCATCGATGCGCAATGTACCACCGGAAATGGCCTTCTTCACACTGAGTGAACCGGTCGCGGTCAGATTGCCCTGAACAACCAGCGGCTTCGTGAAGATGAACCGCGTGCCCGTAATATCGTAGAATAGACGTGATGCAGCTCCGTCTCCAAAACGAAGTTCAATATTCGTTGTGGCGTCACCGGCATCGATCGTCTGGAAGGATTCCGTGTTCACAAGCAGTGTCGGATTCCACGACGACGCGGCGTGCGCCGTCTCTCCCATAATAAGGAACATGAATGTGACACTCGTGACCACTGCAAGCATCATTCGAGCCGCTGAACTGAACCGACGGTGAATGGTGTGTGTCATATGTATTTTGGGGTTCCGACCAGTATAGCAAATTTTCCGTTTCCGTGCTCACGTCTTATATTGACTTATACCAATAATATTATCATATAGTTATATTGGCTCCCCCACCTCGTGTTGTATTTTCCGCTATTGCTTCTGCAATTCGACGGTCGACAGTTCCAGATCGCCAATGTGCACCGTTGCAGCATTTTTGGCCGAGGACCGGATTTTGATGATGAAGGTCTGCCCGGCTGTCCACGCCGGCGAACCACCGAAGGTCAGGCTCGTACTCGTCCACGACGTCGAGGTCAGGTTTGTGCTGGTACCGACGAGTGTCACGGCATTTCCTGCGGTATCGTAGACTTCGATATCTGCCTTGCTGACGGCTGCATCGGCAGACGATGTCCGATAGTAGAGCTTAAAGGGAGTCGTCTGCCAGCGGATGAACTTCTGCGGCAGCGTGTAGCGAACAACGATATCGTAGTCATTCAGGGCTGCTTTGGAGGTCGTCCACTGGTAGAAGTTATTCTTGGAGGTGCCGTCGTGGTCCACCGAGAGCTGGCCCACATTACTGCTGCCATCAGCATCATAGGCGGAAGACGGGTATCCGGGGTGCAGAACATCGAGGATGGAATGTTCTCTATCATCGCTCTGCAGGACACGCTTGTCGGTAACAGTGGTGATGTTGCCGCTGATCGTCGTCACAGTCGCAAGCGGGATAAAGCTCTGATTCGTCGGGAACGCGCTGCGATTGAGGAGTGCACCGGTCGATGAGAAGAAAACGTAGCTGTTGGTATCGTTGGGGACATCGAGACCGGCGCCGCTGAAATTGACCACATTGCCGTTGACGCGATAGTTGCCGGGAGATACGTCAACGTGCAGACCTGCTCCCGACGCGACACGCAGCGGCGTATAGGTGGAAGGCACGAGATTCGTCACATCGACGCCATTCACGAGTCCATTCAGGATCAGATTACCCTGGATACGGACAGAGGCGTTGAAATTGAACCACGAGTTCACTTTGTCGTACGACAGGACCTTGTTCAGGGATTCGCCAAATTTCAGATTGATCGTGCTTCCTGCGCTGTTGCCGGCATCGATCGTGAACGTATTGGCATTCGTACCGCTAGGGATGCGCGCTTTGCTCAGCACTCCCCCGCTGCCGAGCATGGGAATCGATCCGCTACCCGTTCCGATATCGTGACCATCAACAAGGTCGGCATTGATTGCGGAGAACGCGGGAAGAGCAGCCGAGCGGTCGATCGTCGGATCGCCGGGATTCGGGTCGAGAAGTTCATAATCGGCGTCGGTCGAGTAGATGGTCCTCACCTCGACCTGCAGATGGAGCGAGCGGAGATCCGCCGCACGGAACGTCGAGAAGTCGGGCAACGTCGTGCCGCTTCCGAGGAACACCGTGAACGATCCCTTGTTCCCCAGAGTGACGACATCGGTTTCTTGCCAGCCGAGATAGCCCGCGGCATCGGTATTAATAGCGCCACTCGCGGTCCTGTCGCTCGAGAGGGCATCGGCGGTATTCCAGTAGCTGAAGCGAAGACGATACGGACCGCTCAGAGGCGACCCTCCCCCCGTCAGCAGATATCCGGCGTACGGGATGCGCTGCGGCACGGTGGCTGCGGCAACCGCGGATTCGGACGCGAGCATGAAGAGTCCCCCGCCAATGAGGAGCGGGAACACGAGGCCGACGATAACACGGCGAATGTTCATGGTCGTATGCGACGGGAGGTAAACGGTCCGCGACCGACGCGGCGTTGAGTTCGGAGGGAGGGATACATCAGACGCAGACGCCTGCGCGTATGCGCGAGGAGCACAACAAGGAAGAGGCAGAGGGCGAGCAATCCCGACCGGACGGGATCCATATCCCCGTTTCCATCCATAAGGAGTGATGCGCCGAAGGCGATGCTTCGTTCGCGCAGGCGTTGATCCAGCCGTGCACTGATCCGTTGCGCCAGAGGTGTGGATGACGTCTTGGCAGGCGGAAGGGCATTTGGCGATGTTTTGCCGGCAGGCTCCTGCGGAACTTGAAGAGGCGCGGCAGGTGTCGCCCTGCGTACAGAACCAGGGGCAGTTATGGGTGGCGCGGACAGAGTTGGTTTCGTGATCTGGTTGATGGGTATCGTTGCAGGTGTCGGCGCCGCCGGAGCGGTGACCGTGGACTTCGTCGGCGCGGGAACCACAGGAGCCGCCTTCACCGGAACGGGAGCGGGAGCGGGAACCGCAGCGGGTGCGGGAGCCGCGTAGCGTTGCGGAATGCCGTTGATCATCACGGGAGCTTTCGTGTTCACAACAGGGGCAGGCGACGTGACGGGCGTTGCTGCTTTGACGACTGGCGCCGTGACGGGTGTGGGCGTAACGACAGGAGCAGCGACAGGTGCCGCCGGAGCGACCGGTGCGGGCGCAGCTGCGGGAGCCGAGGGGGCAGGAGCGGGAGGCGGGGGCGGAGGAGGAGCTGGCGGTCTGTAGAACTTGGCAATGCCGCCGGGCGCGGAAGACGCAACTTGGTCGTCGGGCGCGGTGAAGGTGATCTGGAAATTCGTGCCCGTGATGGGAGGCCGCCAATCGGGACTCTGCGTCTGCAACTGGAACGACGCGCTCTCCAGAGCCTGTGCGTTCTCAAGAATGAAGAATGGGCACAGAGCAACGATCGCAATCGCGATGAGGCTAGAGCCGATGGGGGTGCGGAAGAATCTCACGATCCGAAGAGCGGTAATTGATCTGCGGCAGGGAGGGCGCCTGCCTCTCCTGTCTCCCCTGAGCCCTGTCGAAGGGCTGGTGTGGAAGCAGAAGACGCAGTCGCAGTCGGCGATGCCAAAGTCCTGTCCGGCGCGTAATCGGTGCCGGAGCGCTTGTGTTGATGTGATGGGCGGTCACCGAAAAAGAAGCCGTGGCGCTCAATCACGCGGCCAACCGTGGAGGCCGACACAGTGAGGGAATGCTCGGTGAGGAGTTTCTGTACGATGGCGTTCTTGCCCATGGTGGGGAACGCGGTGCGGTAGCCACGAATCAGTGCGACAATCTCCTGTGACGTCTCCGGTGCACGCATGCGATGTGGCCGGCGTGAGTGTTCCTCGAGCGTCTCCGGACGTCGTGGATCAAAACGCCTGGCCCACCGCAGAAACGTGGAACGGGAAATGCCGAAGTATCGGCACGTGAGACTGATGTTGCCGTCGTGACTCAGCGCGTACGAAAACCACGCGAGTCTGCGTCGAGCATCACGACTGAGACCGATCGACTCCGCATGTTGCAGGAGATTTGTTATGTCTTGCCGTCGCGCATGGAGACACCGGAGTGGCATGTGTATTTTTTTTGTCTTTGCTCTATTTTAGCATTTCATGACTAAAATGTCTATAATGTATCTGAACCATATGAACAGTTTGTGTCTATAGACCATTTTATGGCTTTTGAATTGATTAATATACGTATAAAGACTGTATCATCTGACTCTGAACTTTCATTTCATGAATAGAGATCTTGTCATTGCTTTATTGCAGAAAATGATCCATAAACTTGAGAACCGCACACAGGTGAACGTGCTCGCTAGATGACTATTATTCCGCTCAACACGCAACAGAAATGTGATGTATCAAATCAGTATGAACTTTGTTCTTCAGAAAGAATCTTTCAATTGGATCATCTGCAACAGCCAGAGGTAGCCAATGCAACATCTGCACGTATTCACGAATGTTGTTTCCGATGGTGCACTCCAAAATTTCCATCAAACAGTCACAATCCACACTCTAACGAATGCATTACCTCTGTCTGAACTTTCAGCAGAAGCAAGGGCTCACGGAGCACACGTCCGGCAATGCAATCTCAACGAAATAGACCGAAGATTCTTTGTACATTTTCTCGAGACAACGAAAGGGTGTGACACGAACACCTTTTTTTATCAGTGTTGTTGATGATCTGCCTGAACTTCCACTGAACAGCAAATGAATGTCTTTTTCCTAAAAAGTCCACAGAGATCCGGGTAATCGGATGTGTTCGGCCCCGAACAAGAAGGAAGAGCCGCAGTATCGTATTTGAACGTACGACAATTCTTGCTACGATCGTCGCATCCGTTTCGCCATGTTTTCTCTTCGGCAATCTCCGCGCATCGTTTCTCTCATCACGACGGCTGTGGTGATTGCTACGTTCTTTCCAATGCCTGTGGCTGCGGCAGGCTCGTTCTCCGATGTCTCCGACAAAAATCCAGAATTTCCCGCCGTCGAATTTCTCAAAGCCAAAGGGATCATGCAGGGATACCCCGATGGAACCTTTAAGCCGAAGCAGGCAGTAACGCGCGCGGAGGCCGTGAAGATTCTCGTCGCATCCAAGCTTTCAGCAGAGGAGATCGCTGCATTCAGCAAGACCTCGTACACAGATGTTCCTGCGGACGCGTGGTATAGGCCGTACGTGGAAGCAGCGCTCAACAAACTGGGATTGATCGATGGTCCTCCAAAGGCAACGACGTTCAACGGTAGTCGCACGGTTCGCCGGGCGGAATTCCTCAAACTCCTGTTCAAATCCCAAAGCATCGATACGAATGCCTATAGTGAGATCAAGCTACCGCTGGCTCTGGATGTTGCGAACACCGACGAGTGGTTCTATCCGTACATGCGCTACGCTGTCTCGACTGTGATCATCCATGTGGAACCGGACGGTAAGCTTCGCCCTGATCTTGAACTCACGCGCGGGGAGCTGGCTCTGGAAGTCTATTACCTCGCCATGTACCAGGCAGACAAGCGCACGCAGGCGGGCCTTTCGACGGAAGAGGACTATCTCGTCCATACCCTCCAGGCATTGGAGGCGAAGGATTTTGGACAGGCCGATATGGCCTCCGCGCGCGCGCTTCTCTCCGCCCGTGGAGCACTGACGAGCAAGCCGACCACACCGATCGTGCAGGCGGCAGTGAAGATCGCCGAAGCGTTCCGTGCACTCGTCCGGGCCTACAAGGCCGGAACGGACGGCAAACTGCAGGACGTGATCACGCTCACCAAAGACGCATGGGGACTCGCCGAGAAAGCCAAGGCATTGAGTCCCAGTTTGCAGGATCTTTCCACGCAAGTGCAGACCATCGCGAAGAACATGGCCGACCAGGCACGGCAGATGCTGCAGGGAGGAGCGCCGGCGGCTCCGTGATGGAGGTAAACAGAACAACCCTTCGGTATACTCATTCGCGGAGAGGTGGCCGAGTGGCTTGCCACGCACCGGAGCGAAGCGACTGGTGCCGTACGAGTCGACGGTTTCTTTCTGCTACGCTAGGTCGTGGAGAGGTGGCCGAGTGGTCGATGGCGCCTGACTTGAAATCAGGTAACCCAGCAATGGGTTCGTGGGTTCGAATCCCACCCTCTCCGCCATAAACCAGAACGGCTGTGTGTGCCATCATTCCAAGGAGGCTGCTTCCGGTCTTTTTTGACAGAGGGCCGTTCGGTTTATGGCGAGCCATGAAACCCGAACGAGCCGCAGCGAGTGAGTGGTTCATGGCCGCCATTTTTCTTGGTAAGTTCCTCAAAATTCCTGTGATATTTTTATCGAATTCGTGATGCTGGTCTGCTATGATTGATACGAAACTCATGTCATATTCTTCTCCCCTCCTCCGGCTTCTTTCTGGCGTCCTCACGGCACTGGTAAGCGTGACGCTCTTCGTTCCGTCCATCGCATTCGCCGCGACGTTTTCCGATGTCCCCAAGGATCACTTCGCTCATGATGCAATCCTCTATTTGAGTGACCGCGACACACTTTCTGGATATGCCGATGGGACGTTTAAACCGGACAAAAAGGTGAATCGTGCGGAGGCACTCAAGCTCATTGCTTCTGAGTTCATCCCCGAAACGAAGGCAGTGAACCTCAAGAGCACGGATTTCAGCGACGTTCCCGATAACGCCTGGTACTTGCCGGCAATCACCTGGGCGCTCGGGAAGCATGTGATCGATGGACCGCCGAAGACAACGGCGTTCTCCCCGTCACGCGCCGTGACCAAGTCGGAATTTTTGAAGATGCTCTTTGTGAGCAACGGCATCGATGCGAAAGCATTCAGTGACATCAAACTGCCGCTGTCATCCGATGTGACGGACACATCCGCCTGGTACTACACGCATCTGCGCTACGCCGTGGCGACGGGAACAACCGAGGTCTCCACTGCGGGTGTTTTCGGTCCCAATCGTGAACTCACGCGCGGCGACGTGGCGGTGATCCTCTATCGCTTCACGCTCTACAAGAGTGGCGAGAGGACACAGGATCTT
>JAHFJP010000034.1 GCA_023245765.1 Candidatus Peribacteria bacterium | reverse complement strand
CCGGGTACCCCTCGGAGTATTTGTTGTTGAAGCAGGTCCCCATCATCTCCATGACGGCGGGGGAGATGTAGTTTTCCGATGCAATCAGCTCCACACCGTCCTTCTGGCGTTGCATTTCGCCAAAGAGCGCCGCAAAGGCTGCGGGATCAGCGGCCTGCAGTGCGGCGTAGATGGGCATGGCCGGAGTATTCATGAACTCCAGTCGATGATCAATAAGGGTCGTTCACACTTTTGCCACATATTCTACTGAGCTCTTCCCGCAAGCCCTCATATTCTCCTGTCAACGTATCAACCATGCGTACTACTTGCTGCAGTGTGTATTCCTGCCGAATGCCCAGCGCAGTGCCATAGAAATGCGCGCTGATCTGTTCTTCCAGCGTGTTGATGTTGCCGAGGAGCGCGCACAGGGATTCATTCATGGATTCAAGCTTACTTATGGTGAACCAGTGAATGAGCCGGGACCAGACCGAGTCCAATTTTTGCAGATATTCCTTGTGACTGACTGTGAGCAACTTGCTCGTATGACGGCGCAGAGCGGAGGCTGATGTGCGGAACATTTCCAAATGCGTCTGCATGTTGTCATTCAATGCGATTTCTTCTCTATGTACTGATATCCTCTGCGGTCCGGGATACTCCGGATCAATCTTGTCGAATGTGAAGCTCTCCACATCGCGCCGGTGCAGCGTACCTGCACCTGTGAACTCCGGCAGCGCGTTCTTGATCGTGATCGTGTAAGCATCCGAATGTTGGACGCTACGGATCAGCTGCACATGCCACTTCGCCAGCGTCTCATCGATGCTTTCGCGATTGAGCTCATCGTCGCTCCTGAGGAAGGTCGAAGATTCGGGCTGGATTTGCGGCATAGGGATGGGACATATTCTCCAGTCTGGCGCAGCAATGTCAATTTTCCTGTACGCCGGTCACGTTTTTTGCACTCCCCGGGCGGTTACAATCGCATCCACGCGTTCATCGTGCGCCTCCATCGGGATGTCCTGGACGATCTGGCACTCGAAAGCGATGCCCCAGAATTGCACGCGCGTCGAAGACGCGCGCTGGTTGCGGATCCAAATATCGTACCCGCCGTTGCCGCGGCCCATCCGGTTCCCTTTCCGGTCGAACGCGCGTCCGGGAATCAGCGCGATAGAGAGTTCTTGTGATTCCAGAAGAGGGGAATTGTCCGGTGGAGCCGGAATGCCGAATTCATCTGGTGCCAGCGTTGCGGCACCTTCCATCTTTCGGAACACGAAGTGTTTGCCTTCTTTTCTCGGAAGATACACAACATGGCCGCGCGCTGGAATTTCCGTCAGGAGTTCGCGTAAATCGACCTCATCGCCCATGGGGTAGTAGGCGCACACCGCAACCGGTTCTTTCGGCAGCGATTCCAGAATGCGGCGGCAAATGGACCGGCTCTCGGCGGAGCGGTCCTTGGGAGACAGTCGGGCAAGACGGTCTTTGATGGCCGAGCGCAGTTGGGCTTTGGATTCGCGGGGATCCATGGGCGTAGCTTATTAGCTTTTTAGCTTCTTAGCTTGTTAGCTTACCTTGAAAAACATCAGTAAAAGCTAAGAAGCTAAACAGCTAACCAGCTAAAATACTTCAGCAGCAGCTTCAGCTAAATTCACCATCTCCTTATCCGTCCCCCCCGTTGTCTGTTCCTCTTCTTCCAGAATGCAGGAGATCTGGAGTTGGCGCTTGAAGATCTTTTCCAATGTCGCTTCCACGGCGCGCGCCGCGTCGGTTTTGGCGACTTTGTCGCGGTGGAAGGTGGAGGAGAACGCGAGTGTGATTTTGTTGCCGCTCAGCGCATGCACGTGACCGTTCTTGATCGACATCTTGAGCGATGCGGGCGAAAGATCCCGCAGGACCTGCGGCCAGTAGTCGCGGACGGAGGCGAGCGTGATTTCGGGGGCTTCGACGGCGGCCGTCGCTGCGGGTTCGGGCGCGGGGACAGGTTCGGGTTTTGCTTCGGATGCCGGTGGAAGCGTCACGTCGGAGACCGGGGACTTCGCTGCGGGAGCAGCGGATGCGGATTTCCCAAAGAAGCGGGATTTCTTCGTCTCCGTCGCTTCGGCCGGTTCCATCAATGAGAGCAGGGCGGCTTCGAGCACGAGGCCCGGGACGGGGGCGATACGCATGTCGCGCAGGGCATCGAGCATCACCGTGAGGGCACTCGTGAACGGCGTGATCGGTTGCTTTTCATCAATCGCCTGGTGGAGGCGCCTGCGGATTTCGGTGAGCATCGCGCGCGCGACGGTCTCGAGCGATGTTCCGGCGCTCTCCATTTTCCGTACGAGCACGAGGAGTTCCTCCTGATTGCGTGATTCCAGTGCGGCGACGATCTGCTCGACCACTTCGTGTCCGCTCTCGCCCGTGCGCTCCTTCACATCCTCAATCGTCACCTTGGGCAGCGAGCGCAGCTGATCGAGCAGGCTGATCGCGTCGCGCACGGCACCGTCGGCGTGGTGGGCGATGGCGCGCAAGGCTGTCCTATCAACCGTCACATGCTCCTGGTCGGCGATAAACTGGAGCCGGCGGATGATGTCTTCCTCCGGCACCTGCCGGAACGCAAAACGCTGGCAGCGCGACTGAATGGTCACGGGGATCTTCTGGAGTTCCGTCGTCGCGAGGATGAAGTACGCGTACGCGGGGGGCTCTTCGAGCGTCTTGAGCAGCGCGTTGAACGCTTCCTTCGTGAGCATGTGCACTTCGTCGATGATGTAGACCTTCGCGGCGGCCGCGACAGGCGTGAACTGGATTTTTTCGACGAGCGACCGGATGTCGTCGATACCGCGGTTGCTCGCGCCGTCGATCTCCACCAGATCCACGAGCGAACCGTCATCAACGGCAGCCCGGATCTGCTCGATGAGTTTTCCGTCCGACATTCCCCGTGTCAGCATCGCCTTGGCGAGGATGCGTGCGACAGACGTTTTCCCCGTTCCGCGCGAGCCGGCGAAGAGATACGCGTGGCTGAGCTGGTTCTGTGTCACGGCGTTCTCGAGCGTCGTTACAATGTGATCCTGCCCGACGACGTCGGCGAAGGCTTTGGGGCGGTAGGTGCGGTAGAGGGACATGAGGGAATCAGTATAGGTAACCGAGGCAACCGAAGGAACCAAAGAAACCGAGGATCCTCGGTTTCCTCAGTTGCATCGGTTTCTTTCGCCCTTTATGCTTATGGCCTATGAAACGCACCCTCGCTCTCCTCAGTTTCACTCTCCTCCTTGTTGCCTGTGTCGACACGACGGGCATCTCCGCAACATCGTCCAAAACGCCCAAGGGAAATCCGCTCTCTGTGGTCGTCATGACCGAGTTTGCCGACCTGCAGTGTCCCGCGTGCCGTGCAGCCTACACGTCGGTCGTGAAACCGGTTGTCGAAAAGTACGGCAACCAGATCCGGTACGACTACAAACACTTCCCGTTGCGCTCCATTCATCGGTACACCATGGAACTCTCTGAGGCGGCCGAGTGTGCGGCCGATCAAGGCAAGTTCTGGGAGTATGTGGACCTCGCGTTCGAAAAACAACCGGAGCTCGCGAAGGGCAAGGCCGCGGAGTGGGGGAACACACTCATCGCCGACAAAGATGTCTTCTCGCGCTGCACCCGGTCGCATATCAAGAGCAAGGCGATCACGGCCGATTATGACGAGGGCATCGCGATGGGAGTCCAGGGCACCCCGACGTTCTTCGTGAACGGCAAGCAGACGCCGGCGACTGTCGATGATCTCTCCGCGGCGATTGATGCCCAATTAAAAGGAGCTCAGCAGCGATTATAGTACTTGAATGGTAAAGAGGGCGTGCGAGGGTAAAGAGGAAATCCTCTTCGCCCTCTTTACCGTCTTCACCTTCTCCGCCGTCATTTCCCCAACTGCGCGAACCCCATCAGTCTCCGCAGTCTCGTGTCGTAGAGGACGGCGGTGAAGAACTCTTCGCTCTGTCGGGCTTCGGGAATCGCATACTCCTGCTCGCCGAATGCCGACTGGAGTTGGCCGAGGTTCAGGCTCGTCTCATCCGGGAATGCGCCATTGCGCGGATCCACCATGCGTGTCAGGTACATGTAGACCGACGGATTCGGCCGGGTTTCGAATGCCGAACTGATGTAGAGCATGTGATCGCGCAGGAGCGCGACGCCGTTGACGTCTTCCGTGAGCGCGACGGCCTGCCAGGATCCCGAGAGGCCTTCCTTGATTAGCGTTCGTGCCTGCGTAACGCGCTCCAATGCCCGTGTGCGTTCAGCTTCGATGACGGCCGCCTGGGTGGGATCCTTCATGATTGCGTCATTCATCCGTGTGAAGTCGGCCATGTGCTCGGCCATCTCGGACCAGTAGCGTTCGGCGACGAGCGGGTTGCGGAGCCGATCCTGCAGCGGCGCAGAGAGGGGGCCGGACGGCGAGGACGCGCAGGCGGCGAGAAGCAGGACGGTGGGAATAGTGAAGATTCGGGAGGATTTCATAGGGAGGCGAGTATAGACGAGGGTAAAGAGGGTAAAAAGGGTAAAGAAGATAAAGAGGGCCATGAAAAAGTATCCTCTTCGCCCTTTTTACCCTCTTCGCCCTCTTCACCGTCCAGCGTGCACCACCTGATCCGGCACAGCATCATTTGCATCGAATGAAAGTGAATAGCGCAGCCCCCTGTTCTCCATCAGCCGCGCGAGCTTCTTCATGCGCGGGTTGATCCGTTGCACGATTTCGAGATGCTTGGTGTACTCCACGCCCTCCGGAATGATGCTGGTCCAGTACCAGAAGTTGCGGTCGTTCTTCTGTTCGTCGATCTCGTCAACGAGCGTCGAGTCGCTGCGGTGGTCAGTGTAGAGCACCTGTGCGCCTTTGACGCCCGACTGGTTGCGGACAGCGGCGCGAGTATTGGTGTCGCCCTTCACGACGTTCACCTCGTGCCCGATTTTCTGGTGTCCGATCTCGATGCGCTTGCGCGTCTTCTTTTTGGCGTCCTCTTCCCACCGCCGTTCCTTACCGACGTCGAGGTAATTATGTTGGTGACACCAGACGCGGTTGTACATCAGCGTCGTGAGTGCCCAGAAGGCCTGATAGCCTTTGTTCAGCGCTTTGATGTACGTGCGTTGCAGTTGCCAGGGAAGCTGCGCGACGAGTGATTCCATCTCCGCGATAATTTCTTCGTTGGACGGGTTCTGTTCTTTCTTCTTGTCCTTGCCTTTGATTTTGTCCGTTCTGTGTTGCTTGAGGAACGTCTTCATCGACTGCAGTTTTTTCCCGTTCTCCGTTCCCCAGTCTTCCTTTTCGGCCTCCATAATCAATTCCTCCGCAGCATCCCAGTCTTTTGCGCCCATTTCGTGCCGGATCTTCAAAAACATCATCGGTTCTTTATTGATATCGGTGAACCGGTGTTCGGCTTCCTCCAAATACGCGGTGCGCTGGTCGTACTTCCAGTTGAGAAACACATCCATTTTGACGAAATGGAATCCTGGCGGGGTCCCGAGAGACTTCCGTTTGGCTTCGAGCTTGTGAAAGTGATTGCTCGCCTGAACCCAGTTGTTCATCAGTGTCTGCAATGGATTACTGCCCTCATTGCTGAGGAATTTTTCGATGTCGTTGGCTTTCGCGTCGCTTTTGAAGATCCGCTCCAGCCAGCTTCCCACTTTGCTGGGGCTCAGCGCCTGGCGCTGCACCGCCCAGTTGAGCATACTCTTGGCTTTTGTGTAGAGCTGCGGTATTTCGCGCTCTTTGGCCGCCAGCGCTGCGCTGACGGTTTTCACCAATGCTTCGCGGTTCTTGTACTTGAGATTCAGGAATTGCTTGTGGTCCATAAAGGTCGCGAGCTGCGACACGTCGGCATCCGTGAGTTTTTTTATCTGCGGATGTGCCCGCAGTTTTTTCGCTTCTTCCGCGACGGTTTTCCAGTTGTTGATGAATTTCCGGAACTCACTTTCGTTCTTGATGTCCTCGCCTTCTCCCTGGCCGAACATGAAGAGGTGTTTTTTGTGGAACGGCGTTTTCTTGTCCTTCAGTTTGGCGATCCACCAGTTGGCTTTCTGTTCGCTGATCCAGCCGCTCGAGGATGCCTTGCGGATTTCGGGGAACAGCGACTCCACTTTTTTCGCCTTCTTCAGAATATCGGTCATCATTGATCCTGCCGCCTGGTCCCGGAGGTACTTGATTTTGTCCCGATGCCGGATCATGCCGGCGCGCGCGAGCCCTTTGTCCGAAATGACCTCCTCGTACACTTTGTAGTCGCCGTCACCGAAGAGCTCCGAGCGCGAGAGCTGATTTTTGATCGCCTGCAACGACGTGCGCCGGGTTTCCTCAAGCTCCCGCATTTCGTCTGCGTCCGTACGGCCTTCCTTGTCCACGATCTCTGCCATATGGGCTGTTCAGTGTATGGAGGTGAGGGTCTGCTGCCAAGGACCCTTCGCTTCGCTCATGGTGACAAATTCTTCTGAAATGGTACCCTCATCGCATCTTCCTCTCCCTCAATGATCTTATCGGACCGTGATATCAAGCGGGCACTGCAAACGGGGCGCGTCAAAGTCGAATTCCCGGGAGGGGCGGATCATGCCGCGAAGTATGCCGAGCACATCCATGCCAGCAGCATGGATTTCCATTTAGGCAACTCCTTCAAGCTCTACGAGCACAGCAAGTTTGCCGTGATCGATCCC
Organism: Candidatus Peribacteria bacterium; assembly: GCA_023245765.1. Taxonomy (GTDB): domain Bacteria; phylum Patescibacteriota; class Gracilibacteria; order Peribacterales; family Peribacteraceae; genus JABFSS01. Next base: position 9,458 of record JAHFJP010000034.1, on the reverse strand, counting down.
CGCAAGCCCGAAACCTTCACCGGCAACATGCGCATGATCACAATTCCCGACGACGAGCCGTACATGGTGCAGCCGGGCGAGTTCGTCCTGGGCGTGACCCAGGAGATCCTCACCGTTCCCGATGATCTCGTCGCGCGCGTGGAGGGCCGCTCAAGTTTGGGCCGCCTAGGCATCATCGTGCACAGCACGGCGGGCTTCGTCGATCCTGGCTTCTCCGGCACCATCACGCTCGAGATCAGCAACCTCAACCGCATGCCGATCGCGCTCTACCCCGGTATGCGTATCTGCCAGATTGCGTTCGAGCAGATGAGCAGCCCGGCGGATACGCCGTACCATGCGAAGCCGTTCAGTAAGTATCAGGGGCAAATTCTTCCTGAAGAAAGTCGCTTGGATGCTGATCCTGAATTTTCACGGAAATAGCTTTTTAGCTGTTTTGCTGTTTAGCTTCTTAGCTTTTTTCGTCGAAAGCTAAACAGCTAAAAAGCTAAGCAGCTACATATCAGCGAACGAAATCAACTCTATCTTCCGCTCCTTCAACAGTCCCGGAACCTCGGGATTCGTCAACATCTGCAATTCCGTCTGCCTCTGCGGGTCCAGATCAAACGGCGAGCCGATCGGCGTCATACTGCCGGGGTGGACCATCAGTTCCGTCGTGCCTTCGGGCAGTCGCGTCAGAATATGGCGGAGATTCTTCTGCGAGGCGTTGCCCACGAGTGTTTGGCCGCGGAAGTGATTGGTGCTGCGGATGCCATGGGCGGCAAAGAGCGTCTGCGCTTCGCGCGCTTCCACTGCGGACGCTTTCGCCGCCGCGAGTTGCTCGTCGCTGATCACGTATCCGAACGGGGGGAGGGGATCTTCGGCAGGGATGCGCACCATACCGATGCCGTAGCGGTCCAGGATGGGGATCAACAGGGGAGTGATGGCGGGGTGGATATGAATTTTATGGTGCCCGTCGACATGCGTCGGCTGGCCATGATGATCGAGAAACCACTCGATCTGTGCACGGATCTCGCGCTCGATGTGCAGAGGGTCGATTTCGCCGAGGCCGAGCGATCTCTTCTGTAATTCTCTCCGGCGAAACTCTCCGGCAGTCGATTGGAGTAACGACGCCACATCCTTCGGTTTGCTGATCGGCGTACCGTCCGTCAGATTCAGATGCAGCCCGGTTGGCAGTTTCTTCTCCCGCGCATGCTTGGCTGCACGGTCGGCGTCGGAGCCGTTACAGATCAGCGTCGCGCTCGTCACGACGCCGAACTCGAAGCACTGGAAGATCCCGTGGCTGCGCGGGGCGTTCACTCCTAGGTCGTCGGCGTTGATGATAAGGCGGCGCATGGAACGATTCTACAGCATGTGTAGCGCATTGATTTGCTCTTGGGTAAGCCGTAATATGCATGCATGAAACGCACGGAATCCTCTTCCGGCATCCAGGATCATGAAGTCGATATGAACATCTTCTGGGTTACACTGAAGGCCCGCGGGTTTTCGGATTATGCTGAAAAACTACTGGATCAAGGCTTCGCTGCAGCAGATGTATGGTCGAAATTCATTAAGGGGCCACCTCCACTTTTGCAACTAAAAACACAGGCGGGTGTCGTTGCAGAAACGAGCGGCGAAGTAACGCTGGCCGAATTGCTTCGTCAGCAGCACGCACAACGATTGAAGAACTGGGATAGGGAAATAAAGAAATTGTGATGAGGCGGCGCATGGTCAGCTAAAAATGAGATTGGGTATCACGACGATATCGACTGTGGGCTTGGTTTGGCATGCAAGGATTTTCTTGTAGGTCCCCAGCGGATCATCTTCCACATACGACCGACATCTGCAGAGACTGCACGTTCCGTGCCTGCACCCTGCCTGGATCTTCCAAATGTCCTTTGCGCCAGTCAGCTCCAATTCCCTGCGTTTGCGTTCTGAAGCTTCCAAAACTGTTTCCCCGTCTTCGAGGGTCGTCACCACATCGCCGCCGGGAACTTTGAATGTGACTGTGGTCATGGAGTGATGGTGGACGATACTGGATTCGAACCAGTGACCTTTCGAATGTGAATCGAACGCTCTAACCAGCTGAGCTAATCGTCCAAGTTCTGGCGTATGACCCGGAGCGAGCGGGAGTATACAGGAAGGGATGGTCACGGTTTCCGAAACTCCATGTGCGGGAAAGGGGAGCAGTGTGCCTTTCATTTTCGGATTGTTCAATACGGGTAACGGGCCCATACTGCTTTCTGTCCTTTCCCCATTCTCCCATGATGTCTTCGGCCCCTCTTCATCTGTTCTTCGGTCTCCTGTTTCTCCTCCACAGTCTTTTCGCGGTCTGCGCCGTGCTTGGTGGAGCTCTTCTCTTTGCGTGGGCGGTCAAACATTTGACCGGTGCCAAACTCAAGAAGGTCGGCGTGTGGTTACTCGGAATCGGCATTGTGGGCTGCATTGCCGTCGTGGTGATTTCGTACGGCATGATGGAAATCGGCGAGCGACATGGTATGAGAGTCGGCGAAAAATGGATGCAGCGTGCGGATGACGACATGATGCAAATGTGGGATGAGCACGACAACTATGACGATGCTGATTATGGACAAGAGGAAGCAGCGCCCCCTGCTGCCGCATCGACGAGTAGCGCTAAAAAGTGAAGCGTCACTCGGTCATCGTTCACATGCTCAGCGACCGCTGACAACCCGTAGGTTCCAGAATCCCCGCGCGCGACGCTCACTGACCGGGAGAGCGCGCTGGGCAGAATTGGCTGCCTGATCACCATCGCGGGCGATCGTGTCGGCGCTCTTTGCGACTTCCGTGAACGCCGCCTGCAGCATTTTCTGGGCTTTCGAGATGTATTTGGGTAATGCCGCGAAGTTGCCGGTTTCCGCGGCATCGTAGACGGCGTCTTCCGTCTGTTCCTGGATTGCCGTCAGGCGTTCGAGGAACTGTTCCTCTACCTGGTCTGCCGTCAGCGCGTGTCCGGCCAACCCGGTCTGATCGGTGATATGGGCATCGAAAGAATCAATCGCGATCGCGAGTGTATCGAGTTCAACCTCGAACGCGACCAGTTCACTCTCCGAAAAGTCCGACTCCTCGGGATCCGGCATGGCCGCTGCGAGTTCGCGGATGCGGTCGAGCGTGTCGTTGATCGTGTTCGTGGTGTCTTCTGCAGTACCCACGACCGCAACGGCGTTCTCAATGTTGTCCATTGCCTGGTGGAGCTTCGCCGCTTCTGTTTCGAGTGATTGCTTCAGCGCGATGTCCGACGCTGTGGTTGCGGCAGCATGCGATTGGTGTGTTCGCGACACACGCTCAAGCATGTCGCTCAGACGGCTGCGCGTGGCGTGGAGACGGGCGAGCGCATTGATGCTCTGGGTATTCGTGATCGTCACGAGCGTGCCCGAGAGCAGAGTGTACGAGAGCGTGATGCACGAGAGTGCGCTCACAACCACTGTGAGGAATGTGATTTGAGGGAGGGTGAGTCTTCTGGCGGAGCGTCTCATATGTAGTGGGTATTTATTGATATTATACAATATAAATGTAATATTGACAAGTATTTGGCAACCGCGTAAAATAAGGGTATGCCCAACATGCCTCCACATTTCTCCGAAACATCGAAAGGAAATTTTCAGGAATACGTACAATTCGGTGGTTCACTGAACGAAGCTGAATATGCGCGCGTCATGGAAGCTGATTATTCGGATAACGATTATCAGGAAGCATTTCGTGTCATTATGAGTGCAGGAATGGGTTTACCCGATCATTCTTTTGTTAAAATGGGTGCAAAAATAATCAAAGCTCTGGGAAAGGACGATCAGAGACTTCGTGCGGCAGGGTGGTTGATGCCAGAAATCTACATTTTCCTGGGAAAGCTATAAGGTGGTGACGACGGACTTTAGATGAGAGGCTCCTCAAATTGTTCCTCCACCTGCGCCTGTTCCTCTTTGCTCGGCGGCGCGGATGCGGCTTCGTCCCACTTTTTCATCATCGATTCCACTTCTGCCCTGGGGAGACAGTAGTTCTTGCGCGACCATTCGATGATCTGCGGGGTCCAGTCTTTCTCCGAGCGGGGGGCATCGAGGGTGCGGCCCGAGAACGCCTCGCGTAGTTCGCCGTTCACGGACATCTTGATGTAGAACTCACGGACGCCCAGGTTGATGATATCGCGTTCCTTGAAGACCGGTGTGTATTCTTCCGCAAGGATAATGGCATCTTCGGCCCCGACGCGGAAGTTGATGATGGAACCAACGTTGCCGAAGACGGTTTTGCGGACAACGTCATTCAACTGGCCCATGTACTGGTGGGCGAGCGTCATATTCAGCTTGTACTTGCGGGCCTCGGAGAGGATTTCGGCGAACGTGTCGGTCGCGAAGTTCTGGAACTCGTCGACGTAGAAATAGAAGTCGGTGCGTTTGTCTTCCGGCGTATCGGCCCGGCTCATCGCGGCCTGGTAGAGCTTCGTGATGAACATGGAACCGATCAGCGACGAGTTTTCTTCTCCCAGAAGACCTTTACTAACCTTCATCAAGAGGATCTTCTTGCCGTCCATAATCTCGCGGATGGAGAACTTCGTCTTCGGCTGCCCAATGATGTTGCGGATCATATTGGTCGCGACGAACTGACCGACTTTGTTGAGCAGTGGTGTGATCGCATCGGCATCGAACTTCTCACTCCAGGCTGCGAACTCACTGACCCAGAAGTTTTTGACGACGGAGTCCTGGATGCGTGCGACGATCTTCTGGCGGTAATTCTTGTCCGTCAGCATCTTGAGGATGCTCAAAACCGTCGTGTTGGGACTATCAAGGAGAGCGAGTGTCGTGTAACGCAGAACGTGCTCGAGACGGTCGCTCCAGTTGTTGCCGAAGAGCTTCTTGAAGATCTGCAGGAAGCCGATGGTCACCTGCATCTTGAAGGCTTCTTCCACTTTTTCGAGCGGGTTGAAGGCGATCGGGAACTCGGTGTCGCCCGGATCGAGCAGCACGACGTCCTTGATACGGTGTTCGGGGATGAACCGCATGATCGCGTCGATCAGGTCCCCGTGCGGGTCAAGCACCGCGATGCCCTCACCGTTCTTGAGATCTTCATTGATCAGCAGTTCCAGCAGTTTGCTCTTGCCAGCGCCGGACTTTCCGATCGTGTATAGGTGGCGGCGGCGGTCGGCCCTCCTGATTCCAAAGGGGACGAAGTTATTGTGGTAGTTGGTCAGCCCAAAGCCCGAGACGTCTTTTTCCCCGACCTTCGGCAGGTCCTGCGGGGGATCGGACTTCCGTGCGAGCACGTGCACGATGTGCGGGACGGTATCGGCGTTGGGGAAGTGGTAGAGCGTGGCGACCTCCTTCGCGCTCAGGATGTAGGGCGTCGCGTGCGTGCGTGCGCGGTACTGCGCGACGAACTTCTCCGCATTGCTCACATGGTGCCCGTGCATCTCGTTGATGTCCTTGTCGTTGAACTGGGAGAAGCTCGAGATCACGGCTTCCAGACGCTGATTTGCGGTTGCCGCGTCGGGGGCGATGTAGGCGCAGCGGATGCTCACGCGATAGGGTTTGATGCCGGCCTTCTCCGCTGCTTTCTCATGTCGCATATGCGCGATGCCTTTGCGGCCCCCCTCGCGCATGCGATCGCGGATGGAGAAGAAGTGACTGACGTCGGCCCGACGCCTGCGCCAGTTGCGCAGGTAATGAAACGCACCGGTATCGTCCTTGGGTTCCGACACAATCTGCACCCATACCTGGTCATCGCGGCCAATTTTGGAAATCACCGAGAGCAGACGCGATGCACTGTCCTCCTCGAACATGTCGAAGGTCTTGATCGGATAGATATCGGCGTGGTGCAGGGTGATCTCGGCTCCCGCGATCGCCTGCTTCTTGGGATCGAACGCGAGCGTGTAATCTTTGGTCTCCTTTACCTCGGCATCCGGAAACGTGGAGTAAATGAGTCCTTCGACCGTCTCGAAAAGCTTCTCGTCCAACACAATGAAGAAGTACGTGTACTGCGCGTAGCCGTAGAACTCCAGCGAGACCCTCTTGCCCGTGAATGTGTTGCGCATGTTGATCAGGAGCTCCTGAAACTTCGATTCGAGCTTCTTGGCCCCCTCGGTGCCCTGGGGGATCACGACGTGCATGTAGCGGAGAGCAGCCATAGACTACAGTCTGCCATAACTAATAGACGGCTTCCAGATAACATTTTTCGCAATATACGGTTTCCGGGCGTTCCGGACTGAATGACGTTTCCATCTCCGCTGTGCATTTGCCGCACGGGCGTCTCCAGAGCTGATAGGGATTGATCATCGCCCGCCTCCTCTGCATGCGGACGTCCGCGTGATGTCGGGGGAGGGGAAGATTCCACGTGCGATAATACTTGAGCTCCTGCGGCAGAATTTTACATTTCCTTCCGGTGGACTCACAGAGCAACACCTTTTTGCAGATGTCATCCGTAACATCAGCGATGGAATCGGGCAGAGATTCCTTCGTACCATTCTCGTCCTGATGGAGATCCGGCAAGTCGGCCCATTGCCAGCCGCGTGCAAGAACTTCCTCTTTTTTCAGCGGATCGGTGCACATGGATGCAGACTCGTTATAGGCGAATGGCGAGGTCGTATGAGGGAAGAATGTTCCCCATTCCTTCATTTTTTTCATATGCGCGATAATCTTCGGGACGAGAGCTTCATATTCTTCCTTTGAGCACTGTTGATTGAGGATGCAGAAGCGTTTGCTGCGCAGTCCCGTGCAACCGAAGCAGTCTTTGCACGTGAAGCAGTCTATGCAATAGGTCATATCGCTTGTGTGCCGGCATTTCACGCACATGCGCATCATGTAGTTGCCTCCGCCACCGCTTGCCGAATTGAATTGCAGCTCACCGATACCCCCGCGTGTCATATCCATCGATGTCAGTGATTTTTCGCTGGGTGACAGTTCCCAGCAGTAGCGATTGTCTTGGCAATTGACGCAGTTATAGCACTCGAAGGCCCGCGAACAATTGTAGAGCTGGTCTCCCCGGCACTCTTCGCAGTTCACATTCATCAGCGCGGGCCAGATAGCCTGCTGATGCACCTGTGCGAAGCGTTTGAGATTTTTCTGGAGGGTCAACCAGCGTCCGTCGATGACCATCGCTTTGATCTTTGCAAATTGCTCCTTCGTCACGGGTTTGTTCTCGATATAATATGACTTGTTGCGCAAATTCCAGCAGAAGAGACAGTCGCTGCAGCCCCGGCAGTCGATGCAGAAATGACTGTCGCGGGTTCCATAACAACGGTGCAGGAAGGAAGAGAGGTGACAGTCGATGCATTGCACGCATTCCCAAAGCTCTCCAGATCTCTGACAATTCAAACAGTCGACGAGGTCGTTGTTGTAGCCGGTAATCATCTCGGAGTAGTAGATATCCTGCGACCGGTAGACGCGCAGGCAGTAGTAGACGTTCTTGGTTTCCCGGCCGACGTTCGTGCTGTAGTCGGTATTCTCCGATTCTTCGTTAAAGTTGGCGATCTTCGGTACGACGTTGTGCAGATCTTCGAACTGCGGAAAGAACGGTTTCGAGAAATCAAACGGTCTCCCGTAGCTTACGGCGTCCCATGTATCCGACCACCACTCAGCGATGCTGTAGACCGGGAAGGGCTTCTCGGCGCTGAAAATCGAGAGCATCGGGTTTCCACTCATGCTAGAGGTACGCCGGTGTAAGTTGAGGAATGCCGAGAACATTCCCCGGTACTGATGCCGGCACGTCGGACAATGCTCGGGGTTCCATTCGATGTCGAACGTCATCGCCATGGTGCGGTCTTCTTCAGAGATGTCGAAGGATGCTTTGCACCAGGAGTTTGCGCAGACCTTCTTCATGAACTTAGTATACCGTCTTGAGATAGCATTCTTCGCAAAAGACAATCTCCGGCCTGTCTGGCGCATAGGTCGTCATAATGTCTTTCCCACACTTGGCACACTCTCTCTTCCACAGCTTCCGCGGATTCCGCTGCGCGAGTCTCCTCTTATATCGCTCATCCGGATGGAGACGGGGGACCGGGAGGCCGTGCTGCCGGTAGAAGGCAAGTTCTTGTTTGATGATGCGGAAAGGCCGCTGCGTTTTCTCACACTGAATGGCCCAGTTCAAAATGTCGTCCGGAATATCCTCAATCTTCTCCGGAAGTTTCCTTGCCGGAATGAACTTCTCCACCTCCGGCACTTCATCCTTCTCGTCACGCCAGGTGTATCCGCGCCTGAGTGCTTCGTCGCGCGTCAGAGGAAAATGTTCCTGGGCAATCGTTTCGTTGTAGCAGAAAGGGGACATTGATGACGGGAAGAATTCGCCCCATTCTCCTGTCTTCTTCATATGATCAATGACCTTCGGCACCAGCTTCTCAAATTCCTCTTTCGTGTACTGCTTGTTGAGGATGCAGTATTTCTGTTTTTTGAGTCCCACACACGCGAACAGATTATTTGAGCCGTTCATGCAGAAGATGCAGTACGCGAGGTCCGACACGTTATCCCAACAGTGCCAGCAGAAAATATCGTGGTAGCCAATGCCTGTAGAGAAACATTCGTAGGAGAGTTCAGCCCCACCACCGATGATATCTCGGCAATCGCGCGACTTGGTCGGCATAATGACGCAGTACTTTGAATCCTCGAGGTCTTTCGCGTCGTAGCACTCCACTGCGTTCTTACAGTTGCTCAGATAATTGCCGGTACAGTCGGTGCAGTTGGTCATCACCGCGTGCCGGTGGGGGATTTTGAGCTTCTGTTCCTGCATGCGCTTGAGGTTTTCGCCGATCATCGACGGCGTGTACGTCATTTCTTTTAGGTGTTTTTGATACTCCGCTTGCGTCAGCTGTTCATTGAACCAGCAGAAATTCTTGCTGCGCAGTCCCGCGCAGCCGAAACAGTTTTTGCAGCTGCGACAATCATAGCTGAACGCGCAATCGGAGCAGTTGCTGCAGTCCTGGCAATAGCGGAGTCCGTAACAGTTCACGCAGTCGACGCACTCATAGCAAAGCTCACTCTCGTGCATTCCCATGCAGTCGACGCAGTTGCGAGCCTTGAAGCAATATTCCGCGTAGTAGAGATCTTCCGAGAAGTCCGTGACGATGCCCATGTAGCAGTTCTTGGACCAGCCGCTCTGGTTGGCGTACGGACTGTTTTCGCACTGCACGGTATAGAGCGCGATGTGCGGAATCGTGAGGAGCAGTTCGTTCATCTGCTCAAAGATCGGGCGGGTAAAGTCCACGTCGCGCCCAAGCGCCTTTGCATCCCACGAATCGCCCCACCACGTGTCGCCATCGATCACGTTGTAGGGCTTCTCCGGCGCATAGACGGAGATGAGCGATTTTCCGCTGTCACTTGTGCGGTGGTAGAGCTTGCGTTCATTCCGTAGAGAGAATCTCCTCTGCATGCGGCATGCGGGGCAGAGCGTCGGCGGGGAAATCAAACATTTTTTCCCGGCAAAGACCGGAGAGATGCGGTCGTAAAAGGCGAGGTCGTCTTCCGTGACCTCAAAAGATTGTTTGCACC
>JAHFJP010000004.1 GCA_023245765.1 Candidatus Peribacteria bacterium | reverse complement strand
AGGCACCATCGAAATTCTCGAAAGCTGGCTCGACACTCTTGGAAAGAACCTCAAATCCATTGAGAGAGGTACCGCTGAAGAGGCCAGAAATCTTGCCGCCGATACGCATATGGAAATGCGCAAACTTTTCACGCATCGTAATACCACGAACAAGGACGGCGTGTTACAGATGATCCTGCGCACGCACGCCGGCCGGGGATTTCCGTCGAATCCCACGCCGGCAAAAGTCATCGAATTCTGGCAACAGCGGTATCCGGATCATTCGCCACTCTCCGACGGCTACGAAGAGCATTGCCGCTGGATGGGTGTCCTGATCATGCTGGGGCAGCAGGCGGAGATCGCGCATCGGTTGCTTGCGACTGGCGGCTGCGCTACGGACGATGAAAAGAAAAAACACAATCATTTACAGCCGAATGCGGATGTCACTTTTTCCCCCAGAATTCCCATAGGCCAGTCAATGAACGATCGAAAGCAGGAAATGACAAACATGATTGCACTGATCAAAGACAATACAACAAAAATGCGCGCGAATGTCTCCCTCCCTGAGGTCGCTCTCGATGAGCTGGCGATCCGGCAGCAACTGGGGCAGTGCGGCGATGAGGGTGTTCGCGTGGGACATATGATCGGCAAGGGGGGCGTGAGAGGCGTACTGGCAACAAAACTGATTCCCCCTGACAAACCGAACCCCGACTGGCCACTCTCGATCACGATTGGCAAGCACCAGATCGCCATGCCGTCACGAACGATGGCCAAATTAGCGTCGATCCATGTGAAAGGATTCGCCGCTGACCTTGGCGACTTGCCGGTCACCATTCCTTCGCGCGCGCTGGAGAGCATATTGGCCGACTACCCCATGGGCATCATCGAGGACAGAATGGACTGGTGGCAGCTGGTGAAGAAGAAGTAACGCGATGTGAAATCCGCGTCCACCGTATCGCACTCCCCTCACACCGCAAGCGCCTTCGGTCGGTCCGATTGCGTTTGCTCCGGATGAGTGATGACCAGAATAGGCTCACATGATCTAGACCGTGCTGAGAATCCTAATGGCTCTCCTGCGCCAGCATCACTCCTCTCGCCATTTTTGGGGACACGGAGGCACGGGCGATAATCCGACGAGAATAGAGATAATTCCGATCATCATATACGAGGTACAATGTTGTGAGTTCTTCCAGGAGCGCCCGTTGATCTTCAATGCCGTAGATGACCACGTTCTGTACTTGCCGGTCACACGCAGCCGCCGTACTCGGTGAACTGCTACCATCAATCTGCAATTGCAATTCACGAGTGTCATCAACTCTTTTTTTCCGGTGCCAATTGAGGACCATCGGCAACTTTTCGACTCCTTGCCCGAGAGGATGAGGATCCACAAACTGCTGCAAGGCAATAGCACCTTCACCCCTTCGCATGTGCACAATCGGCCGTTGGACTACATCGGTTTGCGACTGAGAAGATTTATAGAGATTGGCAACAGCTTGGTAGAGGGCACGGCAAAGCTCACATTCATTGTCGACATGCGCACGGACCTGGTTGGCATGGTATTGAAGATCGTCCAGATAGGGTTTTCCGAGAACATCGTTGGAAGCAAGCTGGAAAATCCACGCTTTGCTGTGCCGTAATGTTTGGCATGCTTTCGGGAGTGTCATCTGGAACTATATGCGCTATTCTTGGCTTCGGTGTCAAGAAGTCGCTGGTCGCGCCGAATGAATTCCCCCAACACATGCCAAAACTCCCTCTTGTTGCCATCATTGGTCGACCGAACACCGGCAAGTCAACGCTCTTCAACAGGCTCATCGGCCGGCGCGTCGCGATCGAAAGTCCGGTGGCGGGCACGACGCGCGATCATATCATCCGGAAAGTGGAGAGCCCGGATCTTGATTACCTGCTGATGGACACGGGCGGCATGGGGGGCGGAACCGAGGACAAAGATTTTGAGAAAGACGTCCACGCGCAATCGGCTCTGGCACTCGCGGCCGCCGATCTGATCCTCCTCACGGTGGACGGCCGCAGCGACCTCACGAAGAGTGATCACCAGATCGTCACGATGCTGCGCAAGGAGAGACGACGCCATGTGCCTGTGATTCTCGTGATCACGAAGTGCGATACCGAAGGTGCTGCCGAACAGGCCGAACATGCGTTCCATGGTCTGGGCATCGCGGACGAGATCATCACGACGAGTGCGGCGCATAATCGAGGAACGGAGGAACTCCGGGAGATGATTCTCAAGCAGTTGAAGAAGCTGCACTTCGTGAGTGAAAAGTTAAAAGTGAAAAGTGAAAAATTAGATGCAGAAGATTCAGAGGAAGAACAGGAACTGCAGCTCCCGGACCGTCCACCGCGTATCGCCATCATTGGAAGGCCGAACGTCGGTAAAAGTTCATTGATCAACGCACTCATGAGCGATCCGCAGCGCAAGACCTCGCCCAAGCTCGTCTCGGAGATTCCGGGCACGACGCGCGATGCGACCGATACGATGATCCGCCATGACGAGCAGGACTTCATTTTTGTGGATACCGCCGGTCTCCGCAGAAAAGCGCGAATTGAGGAAGATCTGGAGGGGCTCTCGGTGCTGCGGACGATCCAGGCAATCGAAGATGCCGACGTCTGCGTGCTCCTGATCGACGCCGGCGAGGAGGAAGTCAGTAACCAGGACAAGAAGATCGCCGGGACCGTGATTGAGCGCGGGAAGGGCTTGATCATTCTGGTGAACAAGATCGACCTGAAGAAAGGCGAGGAGAGAACGGCGAAGATGCTCGAGGTGGAGCGCGCGTTCCCCTTTTGCCGCTACGCCCCGGTCCTGCCGGCATCCGCAGCCACCCGCGAGAATTTGCCCAAACTCTTTGCACTCGCGCTGATGGTTCAACGGAACATGCAGCGCCGCATTGCCCCGCGTGAGCTCATCGCCTTCATCCGCGACGCCGTCCACGGCCATCCGATGACGTCGCTCAAGAGTTGCAAGCACGCGACGCAGGCCAAAGACGCCCCACCGACCTTCGTGCTGTTCGTCCGTAATCCCAAGGCGATCCAGGCGAGTCAGCTCCGGTATCTGGAAAACCGGCTGCGGGAGCGGTTTGATTTGCAGGGAGTTCCAGTGCGGTGGGTGACGAAGGGGCCGCGCGAACGCTAGCTTCTTAGCTGTTTAGCTGTTTAGCTGTTTAGCTTGTTAGCTTTCACACTAAAAAGCTAAGAAGCTAAAAAGCGAACAAGCTGTTATCCACGTCCATGTCTCATATCCTTCACCCGTCCATCTTCCCGCACAGGGAGCGGGAATGCTTTGATCACGATTTCGAGCTTGTCGAGGAGTTTGACGGGATCATCGTCCATGACGAGGTTCGCCGGCATCTCGCGCTGACAGAGCTCCACGACCACGTGTTCAATGCTGTTACTGATGCCTCCGGTGTTGGTGAGGATGCCGATCGGACGGCCCTCATCGTACGCAATCGTGAATTCGTTGAGTGAGCCGATGCCGCCGCCCACGATGACAACGCCATCGGAGGAGCGGATGTTGATGATGTCGCGCTCCATGAATCCCATGCCGGTGTAGATGATCATGTCGTGACCGTGGGGGCTCATGTATTCGTTGATGTGTTCGTACTCGCTGAACGCCGGCGAGACGCCGAGTGTGAACGCGTGCGTCTCCTTGGCACCCATGAGTGCATCGTTGGGCAGTCCAGGACAAGCACCGTTGATGAAGATGTATCCTCTCTTGCCGATCTCGCGGCCGAGCGCGCGCGCCATTTCCCGCGCGTGAACATTTTCGGTTTGCGGTCCGGAGGCCGACCCCATGACGCCGATTTTGAGCTTGTGATTGTGAGCCATATATTGGCTTCGGGAAGATCAAATCATTATACCATAGCTGTCATGGAAGATACAGAGCTTTATTCCGGTTATGCTCATCATTCGTCTCAGCATAATGGATCATTGCATCTTTTCCATGCAAGTAATACCAGTACTTGGAATCGATCGGATGCAGCGCGGCGGTGATGCTCGCGAGTCCCGCATTTGCGATGGGCCCCGGCGGCAGTCCCCGGTACTTCCTCAAGTTGTACGGCGAATCGACGTCCAGATCTTTCGCGGTGATCGCCTCCGTCGGTTTATCGAGAACATAGCGAATCGTCGCATCGACGCCGAGACCCTGCTTTGCCTCGAAGCGCTTCCAGAGAATCCCCGCGACCACGGGGCGCTCATCCACCGTCTTCGTCTCCTCCTCAATCAATGACGCCATCGTGACGATCTCATGGAGCGAACGTTTGGACGCGGCAACATCCGGAGCAAGACCGGTGACGACGCGTTTGCGGAAGGTCTCCAGCAGCCTCTTGAGGAAGTCTTCCGCGCGGAATTTCTGACTGAAGACCGAATACGTATCGGGGAACAGATAGCCTTCTACACGTCCTCCTCGTTTCGCGAGCGCGGCTCCGATGGGCAGAAACTCAAACCCTGAGAGATCACACGTCTGCGCACACAACGCAAATTCGCCTTCCTTGATGAGACCCTTCTTCGTGAGCAGCGTATCGATGTCTTTGACCGTGAAGCCCTCGGGGATCGTCACGCTCACCTCTTCCGAATATCCCTTCCGGAGCGCATCCATGATCTGTGGCACCGTCATGGAGGGCTGCAGTGAGAAATCCCCCGCCTGGAGGGCGTTCTGCGAGCCGTGAAACCGGGCATAGAGACTGAAGGCGAGCGGCGAGCGGATGATGCTCTTCTGCTGCAGCAACGAGCCGATATCGCGAACGGAAAGGCCGGAACGAATCTCCACGGCGCGTCGGACGGTGTCGGAGGAATCAGCGGGGCGCAGGGAGAATTGATACCAGGCAACGGCACCGATCAGAATGATCGCGAGGATGATCAGGAGTTTTTTCACGCAGTGATGGTAAACGGAAAGTGGAAAATGGAAAGTGGAAAGTTTCCGAGCATGCATCAAAAAAACAAATGTCACTTTTCTCTTTCCACTTTTCACTTTTCACTGCTGCGTCGGCAGCCCCATCTCCCCCATGACCCCCTGCATCTTCTCGGCACTGATCACCTGGACCTTCTTCATCGCACGGTTGAGCGCGTCTTTGAGGCGCTCGCCGATCTGGTCAAACGGCACGTCGGGGCTGATCTCGATCGAGACGATTTCCTGATCGGCTGCGACGATCACCTTAATGCCCTGCGCTTCGGCTTCCACGTGAATGTTCTTCAGCTCTTTTTTGACACGCTTCGCCTCGCGCTGCATGCGGAACATATCCCGAGCTTGTTTGAAGGAGACCATAGGCGATTAGGATACCACAACTCGTTCGTCAGGTTCCGCATCATTTGAACGACCAGGTGCAGTAGCATCATCAGATAAATCTGTCTGATGCGCTCCATCAAGAAGTTTCATACATTCTGTGACGCGCTGATCGCAGAGTTCCAGATTTCGCTCATGTAACCTCTGCTCACTCTCCAGGAATAGACGTTCAGCTTGTAATTCACTGTCTGCACTGAATACGATATCGTCGAGCTCTCCAAGTCGTGCACGAATGCTCCTCAGTGCGAGGTGAACTTTCCTGCGAATACCAGTGAATTGATCAATCTGCCCGCGCACAATTCTCTTCTGCACGTCACCAAGATAATTCGCGCTGCTGGCTTCCTCGAGCATTTTGCCGATGATGGCATGTAAGTTTGACATGAATTGGGGGCATTCTGGGAATTTATGCTTCGAAGTCAACAAAAATGTACTTCGCCCCCGGAATTTCGCCCATACACGGGTTACTGATCGAAAACTCCCACCCCACCCAATAGCGCGCGCAGCTTCATGCGATCGCGGCGCAGACCGTATTCCGCAAGACGCCGAAGTATGCGCCGACGGCGACGCTCCCGTCGTGCTTCCAGTTGTTCATACGGAGAGAGTTCTTCCGTTGAGGCAGCATAGTGCTTCCGTGCCCGCATCGTGCTCACACGATCCGCCCGGATCGCAATGCGTTCCAGGAGAATGGAAACTTCTCTGTCTTTTTTGGGATCACCCGTCGGTGACGCATCCCATGGTGATTGATCCTGGTCATCGCCAAAGTGCTCAGTCAAACGGTTCTGCATGCCAAGATCCTACTCCGTTCAGGACAGAGGGAAATGGCTTTTAGAAGCCAATGTCATGCCGCCTGCGGCATCGAGAGTCCCGCGTCAGCCGGTGGCGGCTGCGGTTGCGCCGCGGGGGCGGGATTGCGAACAATACCGATGCGGTCCTCGATTTCCTGATCGACGAACACGCGCTTGCGACCGTACTTCATGCGACTGTATTCCTTGATGAGCACGGCGAGCTTCTCGTTGCGCTGCGATTCGTCGTAGATGGTCGCCATACTGAAGGGCCGGCTCGTCGTGTTGTTGATATTGAGCTTGCAGTAGCAGTGGAAGTTCGGGATACCGATGACATCCTGTTCACTGAGCACGGGAGCCATTTCTTTGGCCATGTATTCGGCGTCTTCGGCGCCGATCTTGAAGCTCATGATAGTACCCACGTTACCGAAGACGGCGTCGCGCATTTTGGTGGATGCCTGATCGTACGCGGCGGTCTTGCCGACGAGCTGGCCAATATATTGATGCGCCATGATGAGCGCCAACTCATACTTGCGAGCCTCGGAGAGGATGGTCGCAAACGCATCGGTGATAAAGTTCTGGAACTCGTCGACGTACAGGTAAAAACGGCGGCGGTCTTTTTGCGGCGTATCAGCGCGGGAGAGCGCGGCCATGTTCACTTTGTTGACGAAGATCAGACCGAGCAGCTGCGCGTTGACATCGCCAATTTTTCCCTTCGAGAGGTTCACGAGCAGCACTTTGCCCTGGTCCATGATTTCGCGAATGTTGAACGCGCTCTTCGGCTGCCCGATGATGTTGCGCATTGTCGCATTGGTGACAAACGGACCGAACTTGGCCGAGAAGTACGGGATCATTTCCTCTTTTTCGCGCGCACCGGTCTTGGCGATTTCGTGTTCCCAGAAGCTGCGGACAACGACGTTGCGGCACTTGCTGACTTTGTAGCGCTGGAACTCGTCATCGACGTACAAGCGAGGCACGTCGATCAATGTCGCGCCTTCCTCCTCGTCATCCATCAGCGTGAGACAGCCGTTGCGGAAGTAGTGCTGGATGCGCGGACCGAAGATCTCGTTACCGAAGAGCTTGATGAAGATTTCCATCGCATCGAGCGATGCGCGGTCCTTCTCTTCCGGCGTCTTGGCCTCGAGGAGGTTGAGCCCCATCGGACGTTCGATATCGGCCGGATCGAACACGACGATGTCCTTGGCGCGTTCTTTGGGAACGTGCGCGAGTGCGTCCTCGATCAGGTCACCGTGGGGATCGACGATGCAGAGCCCTTCGCTGTTTGCCACATCCTGACGCGACTGCCAACTGAGCAATGCCGATTTTCCACAACCGGATTTTCCGATGATGTATTGGTGACGCGTCCGGTCGGTGCGCAGGAAGTGGATGGGATTCTCGACGGCGCGGTGACGGTTGATCCCGAGCAATATTCCCTCCTGCGGCGCGTTCGGGGGTGGCGGGAGGACTTTGTAGCTGATCCACTGGATGATCGGCACTTTGTTGTAGCGACTGTCGGGGAAGTGATACAGGCCCGCGAGTTCCTTTTCGACGAGGAGATTGCGACGGTGCATGTACCCGTTGATCCTGTTCTTCCAGAGCCAATGGATCACCGGGGCGTTGAAGATGTGCGGAAAGAAATCGACGAACATCCGGTGGTTCTGGAACCAGTTACCGTACGAATCCTTGAAGACGTTAAACGCCACCTGCATGTTGCTCGCGATGTCGTCGGCACGCTGCCATGTCTTGGCCGATGCCAGCACACGCACGGTGGCATGGAAGCCGCTCATGCCGGCCTTTTGCCCCATGCGTTTGTAGAGCTCCTCCTCCGGCTGGATCATACGGACGAACGAATCTCCGCTGCTGGCGCCTGGAGCGAATGTTTCGCCCTGGGTGCCGGTCGCAACGCCGCTGAACACTTTCACGAGAGTCGAGAGAATCGGAATCCGGCCGGCCCAGCTGTCGTTCTTGCCTTTGAACTTCATGCTTGCGTACCGCTTGACCTTGGCGCTCCACGAATCACTGAAAACCGGCGTGATGATCAGCTGGATACATGCCTCTTCGTCCGGCAGAAGTTTGCTCAGAACGTTGGCGATATCGTTGAGCGGATCGTCCTGCATTTCCTCGTAGAAGCGGATTGGGTACGCCCACGACTTGCGCGTGCGCATGTTGTAGCCGACGAGCTTGCTGCCCTTGGTCCAGATTTCGGGCGTCTTCTGGAGCGTCACTTCGGCATCGGAGTAAAACGACGTGATCTGCTTTTCGACGATCGAAACGAGACTCGGCTGCGTGATGACGTAGAACGCGAGTTCGCCCTTTTCGACGTACATCTCAAAGCACATCGTCGCGTACCGGAAGATCCAGAAATGAATCAGCTGCCAGAAGCTCAGGTTCTTGACCTCCCAGAGCGCGCGGTAGAGCTGCTCCATCACCGCCACTTTTTCCTTGAAGTCTTTCTCGGTGCGCTTCTCCTGATCGATTTTGCTGTCGCTGCGCGGCAGCAGAACCTTGAGTGATACGAGCGATTTTGCCTTCCACCACGCGTAGTAGAAGCGCATGTCGAAGACCACGAGTTTCCAGACCTCCCAGTAACACCAGAGCATCAGCAAATTCCAGAACGGATGCTGGATGTACCAGTGCCATACCCATTCGAGGAAATCAGAGCCGAGGAAGCGGCTGACGATCTCGATGGTCAGCAGCGCGATGGGCCAGATGAGGATGCGGAGGAACGTGACCACAGGGTCTTTTTTGGGTACGGGGAAATCTGTTAATTATAGCAGAAAAAGCATTTTTGAGGAAGATGGCTTCTCTGCCGAAGCAGAAATTGCACAATAATAATTTTTATGTTTTAATGCCATTGATGCTGTGTGTATACATTTCAGCCGAAAAAAATCGGAATCATGCTGTTTCTGCTGATACGCTGGAAGAAGATTCGATTGATGGTGCCATCAAATTGTTACATCCCTTTTTGAAACAATTCGGCAGAGAACTGGTACATATTTCATGCGTACCGATGAATGAGGACGAAGCGGCAGCCTTTGAACAACTGCTGGCGACGTTTGGACGAAAAATCTTCCTGGTCTTGGGTGCGCAATTCTCGCAAGGAATTTCTTTCGCAGCGAGTGGAAGAGGATCAGTCAGTGTTGATCCAGAGAGTGAAGGGATCACAAGTGGTTCGATGCCGGAACTGGTTGAACTTGAAAAAACGATCAGGGATATGTCTGCGACATTCGCCAGTGTTTTGAATAAAACTCTGGCACTGGGTTTTGAATTCGGGCTGCGTGACCGTGAGAATGCGAGAAGAATCATCGAGACCAATTGATCAGCAAGATACCACCACCATTCTCAACTCTCTCTTCCTCCCCTCTTTCGATCCGAGCGTGAACAGATACTCGCCTTGGACGGACGGAGTGAACGGATGCGACTCGCCCGGGAGAATCCAGTCTTCGAGTGAGGTCACGGTGCCATCGGGATACCGGACAGAACGCAGAACGAACGCCCGCGTGGAGCGGAAAACAAGATCTTTGCCGAGCGGGAGCGTGGCCGGAACGCCGCCGATGAGACGGACGTCTTTGGTGATGCGAATCGCGCGCCTCGGATCAGAATCTGAACATTGCCCGACGAGCGTCGCATCCCCCAGGCGCTGGAACGTGGCGCGCAGCACACCCTTGGAACGATCTTCGATCGCGGTGAATCCTGCAACGCTCAAATCCATGTCGCGACCCTCCACATACGGCCCGCGATCGTTGATCCGGACGGTGACGGATTTTCCGTTCGCGATGTTCGTCACCTTCACGAGTGTGTTGTACGGGAAGGTCCGGTGCGCGGCAGTGAACGCGTTCATGTCGAATGTTTCGCCGAAGGCCGTCCCCTTCCCTTGGAACTTCTCTCCATAGAGGCTGACTTCATGATCCTCGTGAACAAGAAGATCGTCGATTTTCCGCATCAGGGAGAGCAATTCATCTTCGCTTACTGGGCGAGAAATGACGCGGGTTTCATCACGCTTTTCCCCGGCAACGCGCTCGACAAATTCTCCGAGAGGATAGCGCAGCAGGAGCGCCGGGAGATCATTCACTGCCAGCCGGGAGAGATCATCCACGCTGCGCGTCCGATAGAGCCAGAGCAGAGCGTCCGAAAGCAGTAGTGGATTGTCGGGGTGAAAATTTTCATCATCATCGAGGATGCCGCGGTACTTCGCGTAGGTGATTTCATCAAAGCCTGACGAACCCTTCGGAACGTCCGTGAACGGCTTCTCGCGATTGTCTTCGATCTTGCGATGAATACTGTTCCAGAGCAGCAGAAATCCATCTCGGCGGGTGAGCGCCGGAGACTGCGCGGCTGCAAGAGATGGGAGAACGGACAACGCCAAAAAGAGACCGAGGATCAAGCGGCGCATGAGGAAACAATGATAGAGGTGGGAGGGGTGGGTGTCACGGCTTTTCAAGCCGTGAGTAGGGTGGTCGTGCTGTAGCCGCACGGCTTAAAAAGCCGTGCGACGCATCACATTAGATTGCATTCCAGCCGCGCGCACGGACGATTTGAATCAGGGAATGACGGACATCCTGCCGATACCGCGCAAGCGTCGCTGGTCCTGCATAGCCCGCACCCGCATCGGACGCGTCGGCGATGATGCCGGAATCTTTCTGGTACGCGATGAGCGCCAGTTCCGTCTGCGCTCCGAACTTGCCCGTCACGTTTTCGTTCTCAAGATAGCCTTTCGAAGCAAGGAGCTTCTGGAGCGCGCGGACGTCGTCGCCATGGTCGCCTTTGCCGAGGTACTGACGAAGATCAAATCCGCGCTTCGCGATGATCTGATCGATCTTCCGCATGGCGATCAGCCGCGTCGCACCGATGCCGGCAAGCTTGCGTCGCCACAGCGCAATGATTCGCGCGCGCGTCTGCGGCCCGATTCTCCCAGCACCTGCCGCGGAATCCGACACGACGATGCCCTGATTTTTCTGGAACGCGAGGACGGCATCCTTGAATGGCTTGTCGTAGAGACCATTGCTGCGGCCATTGTAGGCACCGAGGAACCGCAACGTCCGCTGTGCCTCCGCCACACGCGCCGGAGCGCTCTCGGGATCCACGGGAAACGCAATGGGATCCACGGCATCAACGCGGCGGAAAGCGGCTTCCAGATGCGCGGCAGAGATTTCGGTCAGCGTTGTATCGGGCTCGGCGAGCGCCATATCTTTGAGGAAACCCGCGAGACTTTTCTGGGTCGCCGGACCAAAAAAGCCGTTCACGTTCTCATCAAAATATCCGACTGCTTTGAGACGCTCCTGCAGGAACACGACCGATGCCGTTTTCTGTCCGAGCTCGGCGTGGATATCGAGGAGCGTCGTCGTGTCTGATAAATACGGGCGCAGCTGATCCGGAGGAGCTTCGAGTGCGGCGAGATCAATGGACTCCGTCGGCTGTGGCGTCCCTGGCGGATACACGACTGCATGCACTCTCTTCACACCGAACGCAATCGCTCGTGCGAGGCCTTCTTCTCCGTAACCCGCCCAGAGATCGAGCCGATGTGCACTCTTCCATTCCTGAATCGCACCGCCACGATCGTGCACCGTGACAGTGCCGATCCCCGGCAGAATGATGCGCGTACCAAACGGGTAACTCGGCGGCGCGGCGACCATTCCCGGATAGACCTCGGTGCCATCGGCGCCATGATGACCCTCACCATTGAGCTCGATATCCGCCGAAAGACTTCCTCTGATGTAGCAACATTGATCCGGCAACGGTGAGTAGTACGCGGTGATGACGAGATCCTGTTCAAATGCCTCCCCTTTTTGAAACAGCGCGTCCGCTCCGGCGGTCGGTCCCGTTCCCTGCGTCAAGACATTCCACGGCATCAGCAGTGCCATCACAAACGCAGCCAGAAGGATGTCGGTTTTGGTGTGCATGTTTCTCCTCAGTATAGCGCAATCTTCTTGGCTGGTCTGTCAACTTTACTCTACATAGACCATATCCTCCACGCGCATGCCGAACTTGCCGGGGAAATAGACCCCCGGCTCAATGGTGATCACTTCATTCTTGAGTAATGCGAGATCTTTCGCCTTCTTGCTCAGCGACGGTCCCTCGTGAATGTCGAGCCCCACTCCGTGACCAAGTGAGTGCGTGAAGTACTGTTCGATACCGGCTTTCGTGAGAATGCCGCGGGCAATGTTATCCAGATCATGCGTACTCGCTCCGATCTTCACGGCTTTCGTCGCGCGGTTCTTTGCGAGACACAGGGTCCTGTAGACCTGGTCCTGAGTCTTGGTTGGCTTCACGGTGAAGTAGACCTCGCTCATGTCGGCGCAGTAGCCGCGATATTTGACGCCAACATCAATCTGCACGAGGTGACCTTTCTGGAGAAGCCTGGAAGTCGGTCGGTGATGCGGACATGCCGTGTGCGTACCGAACGCGACGATGGGATCAAACGATAATCCCTCGGCACCGAGTTCAAGCGCCCAAACGATGAGTTGCCGTGCGAGCCGCTCCTCGGTGATTGAGCGGCGCAGGAGCGAGGGGACACGACGCAGGAGCTCTTTCGTCATCCGGTGCGCCCTGCGCAAATTCACGAGTTCTTCTCTGTCCTTCTGCCGGCGGAAATCCTGCAGCACACCGACGGTGGGAACGAAGGTCGTCTTCGGAAATTTTTTCCTCCAGGAAGATTTACGCAGCACCGTGACGTCTTCGGATTCGAACCCGCATTCGCGGACGTCCTTCATCATGTCGGGAAGCTCGGACACATCTTTGACGGACACCGAGCCGGAGATCCTCTCAGCCATGTCGCGGTAACGAGAATCAACGAAGAGCACGTAGCGCCGAGGGAGCGCCAGAACGACGCCCGCGGAGACCGGCAGGCCCGTCAAATAGCGAATGTTGACGAGGTTGGTGACGAGGAACGCGGAGCAACCTGCATGCTTGAGAAGGACAGAGGAGGAGGGGCGCATGGGACGAGTATAGGGTCGGGATTGGATCTGGCCCAAATTCGCGTATTCTGCTATAATACAAACGAAAACCCACTCCTCTCACACCGCTATGAACACTCTCCTCCTGCGTGCGTACTTCTTCGTTTCCACAGCATCGGCGCAAGTCTTCAACGGCCCCGGACTGGAGGGTGGCGTGGCTCAGGCGGCCCAGATCAACGGGCCGATCAAACAGCCGCTGCGGGCGGTCATCCTCTCGTTCCTGTACAAGGCGCTCGGCTTCCTCGCGCTCGCCGGCGTGATCATGGTCGTGGCTGCGGGCATCTACATGGTCCTGAGCGGAGGCGAGGAGGGAGCCAAGGACAAGGCGAAGAAGATCATCCTGTACGTGGTCATCGGTCTCATCATCGTCTTCCTCGCACGATCGCTCGTGGGACTCTTCGTCAACGGTTTGCAGTGATTTTCCCATGCACATGCTCGGTCCCCGCCGGCTGCTTGCGCTCGTGAGTCTCGCACTCACGGCATTCTTGATTCTTCCGCATGCATTCGCGCAGAGCG
This sequence comes from Candidatus Peribacteria bacterium, assembly GCA_023245765.1. Lineage (GTDB taxonomy): Bacteria > Patescibacteriota > Gracilibacteria > Peribacterales > Peribacteraceae > JABFSS01. The sequence continues at coordinate 58,815 of JAHFJP010000004.1, read as the reverse complement.
GCAGTGACCCCGCGATTGCCCAGGCACACGCGGAGATTGTTGCCGGAGACGTGTTCGAAATCCTCGGCATGAAGAGCAATCCGGAGGAACAATTGGACTGGATACTCACGCAGAACGGTGATTTTGTGGAGGCCGGACGCGAGGCAATCTTCCGCACGCGTTTTACGCAGGCGGGAACCTATGTGCTCGATGGCCAGTTTCACGCGCAGTCGGGAAATCCCCGCCTACACATGGAGATCAAAGTTCTGGAACGCGACGAAAACGACATCCAGGAGAATCCCCCGCCCGAAGGCATCGGTCTCGAGATTGTCTCCGTCAATATTCCCGTAGGTGAGAGCGGCGTGCAGATTCCCCCGGAGAGCCCGCTGCTGACACTGACACCGTCGGTCGCGCTCACGGGCCCGATCAGCGTGGATCTCGATACTGACGCGGACAGCGACGGAGATGGCGTCACCGGCAACGACAACGACACGGCCGACACCCTGTTCGCCACGGAACACAATGCGCTCCATATCTGGTACCCCATCCCGGAAAACGCGTCGCCGATGCATCTTGAAACGACCGCGGACGATGGAACCGTCATCGAGCAGACCATCAACGTTGCTGGAGGGGAGCTGCCTGTTCCGGGCGGATCGATCGCCGACAGTCCCGAACAAGAAGGCTTCGTCCATTTTTCTTTTGCAAACGATATTGGCATTTCGCCTGTGTCCGTCATCACGCACTGGGACTTCGGCGATGGATACCAGAGTTTGCTCGAGGAACCGCGCCACCACTATCTCCAAAATGGGCAGTACACGGTACATGTGATCACTCGGGAGATGTCCACGGGAAGGGTTCTTGCTGAAGGCGAGAGACAGATCACCATCAACAGTATTCCGGAGACCGCGAGCAGCGCATCGTCGGTCTCATCGGCATCTTCTTCCGCCGCTGCGACACCCCCCGACCAGACGACATCGGGTGGAGGATCCATGGTATGGACGTTCATCAAAATTCTCGTCGTCCTCCTGCTCGCCGCCGGCCTTGGCGCGCTCGGTGTGTGGGGAGTGCGCAAATTCCTGTACCGCCCGGGGAGTCTGCAGAAAGCACTGGAAATGGCTGAGGGAAAACTCCTCAAGAAAGAACCCGGAAGTCCGGCAGCGACACCCGACACCGCTCCCGCAACCATGAAGCTGAAGCGGCCGGAACCTCCGGCGGAAAAGCCGGAAGAGAAACCAGAAGAAAAGCCAGACGTAAAAAAAGAGGAGAGCATTGAGCAGGCTATCGACACGACAAAGGCTGCCGAATCTGCCGCTCCTCCATCAGCTCCTGCCGCCACGGAAGTCGCGGCACCAGCATGGCTCCAGAAAGGTCTTGAAACAGCGAAGGACGCTCCCCCACCGATTCCGGATACTTCCTCTGCCACGCCGTTTGAGCCCGGCCCGCCAACGCTCCCGACCGAAACGACTCCGTCGACTGTGCCACTCGCAGAACCCCCCGCGCTTCCCGAAACGATTTCTGCACCGCCACCGACGCAGCCTGCGCCGGTATCTGAACCGCCCGCGCAAACTCCCGCCGCTGATACAACCCCGCCGTGGCTGCAGCAAACCGCGGCAGCTCCTGCAGACACGTCTGCACAATCTTCTTCCGTCACCGCCCCTGCTCCATCTGAGGACGACATGCTCCCGCCGTGGTTGAAGGAAGAGAACGATGCGAACACGAATGGAACAAACGGAACACCCGTCACAGAGGTTGCCCCCGCAGAGTCGACCCCTCCCCCGCCTCCTCCTCCACCGCAGCCACCTCCCCCGGTGGTCACTGAGCCTCAGCCGACTCCTGTCGCACCTCCCGTGGAACCTCCTCCCCCACCCACAGTAGAACCGCCGGTCGCACAGGCAGAGCCCCCCGCTCCACAGCCTCTCCCTGAGCCTGCCCCTCCGTCTCCAACACCTCTTCCTGAACCTGCGCCTGTGGCAGCGATACCAACCCCGCCTGTTGCACCACCTCCCCCTGCCCCTCCCGCTCCGATCAGTCCTGCAGCTCCGCAGACAGTCTCGACACCAGCGGCCGACGTCGAGCGATTGGAGCGCGAACGTGAACGAAAGCGCCGCAAGCGACAGCGGTACCGCGAAAATCTGAAGAAGCGCAGAGAAGAAGTCGTCCAGATCGATGCCCCTGCCGAACCCACCGCTCTGGCCGCTCCCGCCGTCACCGCTCAGCTTCCCGCTCCGGCTCCCGCTCCAACTCCAGCACCGACTCCCAAAACTCCCAAGGCCAAACCTGTTCCGCAGGATATTCCTCTGGCGGAACCGTCGACAACCGCAGCTCCCGCATCATCCTCAGACGACAAGGTCGCGTTCGTGATCAAGGCGGAGGGGGTGACGAAGCAGAACGGCAGTAAGAAGAAGAAAATGAATGAGAAGAAGAAAGAATCGGGGGATTCCGCAACACGCTAAACCGGGCGCTCCTGAGCACCCGGTCGCGTTCGGTTACCGTTGACTCTTCAAGATTTGCCCGATTTTGTGCATATCCTGAAGCGTCACTCCAAAACGGAAACGATTGCCTAGCAAGACGCTGACTACTCCGGACAGAAGTGACAACGATGTGATCGATGGATTGCCTTCCTGATCAATATCGCGAGGGCCGCGCACGCAGCATGTGAGCTGACGCGCTCCTTCTTCCGCCGCATGTACTGCCGTCACGGCGGAATGCGGAGCGATCGGCGCATTCATGTGGGGATCGGCAGGACCGTAGCAGTGACCACCGATCATCACATCCATACCCTTCACTGCTTTTACAATTGTCTCCACCGTATCGCGCATGCGACTTTGTCCGATATCGCCGTTGCGACGACGTCCTGGACTGCGCAGCATTTCCTGAAGCGTAATCGGCGGATCGACGACGTTCACCGTCGTTGCACCGGCAATGGCCGCTTCGCGGTAGAGTTCGCGGGCAAATCCCGGGTCGAGCAACGTCGTATCCTCGGCAGAAAATTGCACGTCGTCACAGAGTCCTTTCGCATGCCGTACGCCGGTGATGGCCGATTCGATAACCTGTTTCTCCGACATACACACTTCGAAGCCCCGCATTCCCCGCGTGGTTTGAAATACGTGCAGACGCGGGCGGGCGGCGGACGCGACCGATTGCCATGCCTGATCGATATCCGAGGGATGCGAGCAACGGGCCAATGCCGATATGGTTGCCCGGTGGCATGTTTCGCTGACGCCCTGGACGGTCTCGCGATCATTGGGGGATCGAATGGGAAATCCCGCACCGATGACATCGACATTCATCGCCTCCAACATCTTTGCAATCTCGATCTTCTTCCCCGGCACGATGTCATGTCCGTAGCGTTCTATTGTCTCGATTGTATTGTCGTACACGATGATTTTCGTTGAATCCATGATGAATAGTGGGAACATGAATAAAGAGAGCTCTCTGGGGAAGGAGGCTCGTCATGTTCTTCACGAATCATCTACGCACGCAGCCGCCTTCCCGCAATAAGGAGCAGGGGGAGGAGGCCGAGAGTCAGAGCAGAACGCTGCATGCGAAGGAACTGTATCGTACAGGATGCTGTTGGCAAGCCTTTCAAACAAAGATTACCTGTGTACAATCTTCGAGCCCGTGGCGAGCGTAGCTCAGTGGTTAGAGCATCTGGTTGTGGTCCAGAGGGTCGCGGGTTCGATCCCCGTCGCTCGCCCCATCCGGCTTCGTCCTTCGGACTTCGCCGCGATTTGGCGAGCATGAGACCTCGGCGTAGCCGGAGGCGAAGCCGGGTCGCTCGCCCCATCCGGCTTCGTCCTTCGGACTTCGCCGCGATTTGGCGAGCATGAGACCTCGGCGTAGCCGGAGGCGAAGCCGGGTCGCTCGCCCCATCCTTCACAAAAGACCCTTCTCAAACCGAAAAGAGACTGGTAGACTTCACCTTCGATCGTATTACTAAGGTGATACACTCCTTTTTCTATGGCCGAACCCCTCTTCCGCACTCCAAAGGGTACCCACGACGTCCTGCCCGAGGATCACCAGTACCAGACGTACATCAAGAAGGTCGTGCGTCACCGCTGCCGGCAAGCCGGGTACAAGCGCATCGATCCGCCGATGTTCGAGCACAAAGGTGTGTTTGAGCGCGGCATCGGTGAGCACACGGATATCGTCGAGAAGGAGCTTTTCACCGTAACAGGCAAACGCGACAGCGAGGGCGAGGCGCGCGAGTTCGCGCTCAGACCCGAATTCACCGCCGGTATCTGCCGCTCGTACATCGAACACGGCATGCAGCAGCTGCCGCAGCCGGTGGAGCTCTACTCCATCGGACAGTGCTTCCGCTACGACCGTCCGCAGAAGGGACGCTACCGGCAGTTCCACCAGATCGACCTGGAGGTGATCGGCCTGCGCGACCCCAGCATCGATGCGCAGCTGATCCACGTAATCACGAAGATTCTCTCGGATCTGCGGATTTTTGACCGCCTCACGCTGCAGATGAACAACATCGGCACTGCCGACAACCGCAAGGCCTACATGGAAGCATTGAAGGACTTCTTCATCGGCAAAGAACGGCAACTCCCGCCCGATGACGCCAGGCGTCTGCAGACCAATCCCCTGCGGCTGCTCGACAGCAAGGAAGAAGACACGATTATTTTGATCAAGAACGCACCCAAGCTGGATCAGTTCCTGGATGATGAGAGTAAGAAGTACCACGAGACGCTGCTCGAATACCTCGACGCGCTCGGCGTCAAAACGATCGCCAATCCCGGCCTCGTCCGCGGTCTCGATTACTACTGCCAGACGGTCTTTGAATTCTGGGACAGCAGCACCGGTGCGCAGAACGCGGTGGGTGGCGGCGGACGGTACGACGGGCTCATCGAGCTGCTCGGCGGCAAGCCGACGCCCGGCGTCGGTTTTGCCGGCGGCGTGGAACGAATGATCTGGCACATGAAGGAAGCCGGCGTGCAGGCCCCCAATAAAGACCAGGTCGATGTGTTCGTGGCGCAGCTGGGGCCCGAAGCGAAGAAGCAGTGCCTCACACTCGTCTCAGAACTCCGCGATCTTGGCGTCCACACACTCGGGGCGCTCGGCGAAGCGAGCCTTAAAAGCCAGATGCGGCTCGCGGATAAGTTCGAGGCCCGCTACACGCTGCTCCTCGGCAAAATGGAAGTGAAGGAAGGCACGATCATTCTGCGCGATATGAAGGCGGGAAAGCAGAAGCAGATGGCCTTTAAAGACGCGGTGCCCGAGATCATCAGTCTGCTCGGAAAGGAGAACCTGGATACCTATGTGATGAGGGATCACGTGGGGGAGGATTAAAGAGGTCATGGTTCGCTACGCTCACCATGACAGTGAATTATTGTAAGAGTGACCCTTCGCTCCACTCAGGGTTCGACGGTCTGAGCGTAGCGAAGACCATCTAAGAAATGGCCTCTTGTCATCCTGAGCGAAGCGAAGGATGACAGACTTACTGAGGTTTTTTGTCATGCTGAGCGTAGCGAAGCATGAACCCATGCGCATAATTCCCAAACGGAATCCCATACGTACTTCCCCACACGTCCACATTGATCCATTGACCATCGTGCATACGAACTTTCGCATACTGATGTGGAGAAATGACCGTCAGGAATGTCCACTTCTCCCGGACATCCGCTTCGACGAAGTGACCGCTTCGAACGAGCACGATCTTCAGTAGCCAGTTCATGTGCGTGCAGTGGAGGAAAGACGTCCTGGACCAGATACGGGAAAGATCTCTATCGAAGATCTTCCAGAGCAAAGGATACGTGAGGTACTTGCGAGCACGGAAACGCGTGCTGAGGATTTCATGCGCCCTGCGCACGACGGATTCTTGATCAGTCAGAGCAGCGAGCTCGTCACAAACTGTCTGGATCTCCGGCGGGAGATTCTTCGGAATGCGCCATCGGAAAAAGAGGAAATTCATCGTGAGTATCATACCCCTCAGCCATGTTCGCGGATTATTGTAAGAGTGACCCTTCGCTCCGCTCAGGGTCATGCCTGAGCGTAGCGAAGACCATCATGTAATTAGAGTCTCTGTCATCCTGAGCGTAGCGAAGGATGACATTAAATATCGAGGTTTTTAACGGTCTTCGCATGCGTCTGGATGAACTTGCGGCGGGGTGCGACTTCCGGACCCATGAGCGTCGTGAAGGTGAGATCGGCGCGTTCGGCGTCGTCCATCGTGACACGGAGCATCAGGCGCGTGGTGGGATCCATCGTCGTTTCCCAGAGCTGCTGCGGGTTCATTTCACCAAGACCTTTGTACCGCTGGATATTGATCTTCCGTTTTTTCGGGGCAGGAGCTTTTTTATCAGCATCCGCTGTGAGCGATGACATTTCGTCGGTTCCCTCGGTCCCTTCGGTCCCCTCTTCCGTCTCCCTGGTTTCTTCGTCGCTCACCCCCCACTCCTTCATGATCCCCGCCTTCTCGGCGTCGGTGAATGCGTAGCGGACGTCGCGGTCCTTCTGGATTTTGTAGAGCGGCGGCTGGGCGATGTAGAGCATCCCCTTCTCGATGAGCTCGGGGAAGTACCGGAAGAAGAGCGTGAGCAGCAGCGTGCGGATATGCGCGCCGTCGACGTCGGCGTCGGTCATGATCATGATGCGGTGGTAGCGGAGTTTGGCGAAGTCTTTGACCTCACCGATGCCCATGCCGAGCGCGATGATCAGCGCTTTGACTTCGTTGTTCGCGAGCATTTTATCCATCCGTGCCTGCTCGACGTTGAGGATTTTGCCCTTGAGCGGGAGGATCGCCTGGAACTCGCGGTTGCGCCCCTGCTTGGCCGAGCCACCGGCGGAGTCTCCCTCGACGATGTAGATCTCGCACTGCGCGGGGTCGCGGTTGCTGCAGTCGGCGAGCTTGCCGGGGAGCGTCATGCCTTCGAGCGCACCTTTGCGGATCACGCTGTCGCGCGCGGCGCGGGCGGCCATGCGCGCGCGAGCGGCGAGGAGGCACTTGCCGACGATATCTTTGGCTTCCGACGGATTCTCCTCCATGTACTGGCTGAGCTGGTCGTTGACGACGGTTTCGACGGCGGTCTTCATCTCGGCATTGCCGAGTTTGCCCTTCGTCTGGCCCTCGAATTGCGGTTCCTTGAGCCGTACGGCGAGCACGGCGGTGAGGCCTTCGCGGACGTCATCGGCCGTAAGGTTTTCCTCCTTCTCTTTGAGAATGCCGTACTTGCGGGCATAGGCGTTGATCGTGCGGGTGAGCGCCGCCTTGAGACCGGTGAGGTGATGACCGCCTTCGGCCGTGTGGATGTTGTTGGCGAAGCAGACCACGTGCTCCTGGAACGTCTGCGTGTACTGCATCGCGACTTCCACAAACCCATCCGGCGTGTCTTTTTCGAACCAGATGACCTCGCCGATCCGTTCTTTCGATTCGTTGAGATGACTCACGTAGGCCGAGATGCCGCCCTCGAAGTGAAAACGGTAGAGGCAGGGATACTGGAGATCTTCCTCCGGACGTTTCTTGCGGCCATCGATCACGGAGATCGTGATCCCGCGCGTCAGGTAGGCCTGTTGGCGGAGCCGCGTCATCAGCGCGTCCATGCTGAAGATCACGGTGTCGAAGATGTCAGTATCCGGGAGGAAGTTGATGATCGTGCCACGCTTGTCGGACTTGCCGATTTTCTTGACCGGGGCGACGGGCTTGCCGCGCTTGTACTCCTGTTCGTAGACGTTGCCTTCACGGTGGACTTCGGCGCGCATTTTCATACTCAATGCGTTGACGACGGAGGAGCCGACCCCGTGGAGACCGCCGGACACTTTGTATCCCGAATCATCGCCGCCGAATTTGCCTCCGGCATGCAGCGTGGTGAGCACGACTTCCAGCGCGGATTTTTTTGCTGTGGGATGCATGTCGACCGGAATGCCTCGGCCGTTGTCTTCGACCGTGATTGAACCGTCATCTTCGAGCGTCACGGTGATCGATGTGCAGTGCCCCGCCATCGCTTCATCAATCGAGTTATCAACGATTTCAAACACCAGGTGATGGAGCCCCCGCGCATCGGTGGAACCGATGTACATGCCCGGGCGCTTGCGCACGGGTTCGAGCCCTTCCAGAACGGTGATTTGCTGGGCGGTGTACTTGGGGGCGGCCATAGGTCGGGAGAGATTCTAGGGAGGTTTTGGAGGTTGGGCAACGGTCGACGGAAAGCAACCGAAGTAACCGACGAAACCGAAGGAACCGAGGATCCTCGGTTGCGTCGGACTCTTCGGTTCCCTCGGTTTCCTCTGAGAATTTAGCTTGCAGCAGGCTGTCTACATGGGTACCATCCTCCAGCCCTTATGGCCATCTACGCAATCAAACACGGGGATGAATCGACGGACCGCCTCCAGCAGCGGTTCAAGAAGCAGGTGCAGAAAAGCAACCTGATCAAGATTCTGCGCGAGCGTCGGACCCACAAGCGCCACAAGACCCGCCGCCTGGAGCGCATCCGCGCACTCAAGCGCGAGGGGTACCGGCAGGATAACCGGAAGAAGCAATTCTACTCGAACATGTAAGCAGATACACTGCCGGGCATGGCTTCTTCTCTTTGGCATACGCTCTCCCCCGCCAACACCCTCTCCGCCCTGCAAACAGCTTCCACCGGTCTCAATGATGCGGAAGCGCAACGGCGGATTACGGAATATGGCCGTAACCGACTGACGGAAGGGAAGAAAATTTCGCCGTGGGCGCTCCTCCTCGGTCAGTTCCAGAACGTGCTCGTGATCATCTTGCTGATCGCGACCGCGCTCTCGGGTTTTTTGGGCGAAACGGTGGAGGCGATCACGATCGCCGCGATTGTGCTGCTCGCGGTCGTTCTCGGATTCGTGCAGGAGTACCGGGCCGAACGCGCGATGGAGGCGCTCAAGAAGATGGCGGCACCCAGCGCGAAAGTCATTCGGGACGGAGAAGAATTGGAGATTCCAGCGGAGCAACTGGTCCCCGGCGACATCATCCTGCTCGCAGCGGGCGACCGGATACCCGCCGACGCACGAATCCTGGAGCAGGCGAATCTGCGGACAGAGGAAGCTGCTCTGACCGGAGAGTCACTGCCCGCGGAGAAGACTGCAGAGGTCGTTGCCAATCCCTCGGCTTCCGTCGGAGACCGGCGCAACATCGTCTACGGCGGGACCTCGGTAAGTCATGGCCGCGGCAAAGCAGTCGTGATCGCCACGGGGATGCGGTCGGAATTCGGCAAGATCGCCGCGATGCTCGAGCAGGTGGAAACCGAGGAAACACCGCTCCAGAAAAACCTCGACCGGGTGGGCAAGACACTCGCAAAGGTCGCTCTGGCCGTAGTGACGTTGATCAGTGTGATCGGGTGGTACCGGGGAGAAGCGCTCATCGACATGTTTCTGTTCGGTATCGCGCTTGCGGTCGCGGTCGTCCCCGAAGCGTTGCCCGCGGTCGTCACGATTTCACTCGCCATCGGCGTGCAGCGGATGGTCCGCCGCCACGCACTGATCCGCAAACTTCCCGCAGTGGAAACGCTCGGATGCACGTCGGTGATCTGTACGGACAAGACGGGAACACTGACGAAAGACGAGATGACGATCCGCAAGATCTGGGTTGTCGGGAAGACCTATGATGTTTCTGGAGCGGGGTACGCACCGGTCGGCACATTCTCGCTGGATGGGAAACAGGAGACGCCGCACGACGGGTTGCGGGAACTCCTGCGCGCGGGGGTGCTGGCTTCAGATGCCAGACTCATTGAGGAAGAAGACGGGATCTTCGACATCGCGGGGGATCCCACCGAGGGGGCGCTCGTGGTCGCGGCGGCCAAGGCGGGACTGTATCGCGGCGATCTGGAAAAACAGGCTCCGCGCATCGGCGAAATACCATTCACCTCCGAAACCAAGAGAATGACAACCTTGCATGATCTCAACGCGGCCATACCTGGCCGCGAGACAATGGCCTATGCGAAAGGCGCCCCCGAGATGCTGCTGCCGCTCTGCACACGTCTCTGGGAAAAGCAGAATGAAGTCCCGCTGACCGACGCGCTGCGTGCGGAAATCCTGGGAGCCGCGAGCACCATGGCCTCGCAGGCACTGCGCGTGCTCGCGATCGCACGGAAGGGCAGAACCGATCTGGCAGGATCATCTACTGACATGAAGTTCATCGGCCTCGTGGGAATGATCGATCCGCCGCGGCCGGAGGTGAAGAGTGCAATCGAAGAGTGCCATGACGCGGGCATCCGCGTGATCATGATCACGGGAGATCATCCGGTGACGGCCGAGGCGATTGCGCGGGAACTGGGAATTTTGAACCCCCAGCGCGGGTCTTCCCTTCGACACGACTCAGGGCAGGCGACCCGCGTTGTAACGGGAATCGAACTCGAGAAAATGAGCGCCGAGACGCTCGACCATCAGCTCAAAGACATCGCGGTCTTTGCGCGCGTCTCCCCAAGCGACAAGCTCCGGCTCGTCACGGCTCTGCAGAAACAGGGCAAGATCGTCGCGATGACGGGCGATGGCGTCAACGACGCCCCCGCGCTCAAGAAAGCCGACATCGGCATCGCGATGGGCATCACAGGAACGGATGTAACCAAAGAGGCGGCGGCGATGACGCTCACGGATGATAACTTCGCATCGATTGTGGCCGCCATAGAGGAGGGCCGCGGCATCTTCGGCAACATCAAGAAGTATCTGATGTACCTGCTGAGTTCCAACATCGGCGAAATCATCATCATGACGGCGGCAACGCTGCTCGGCTGGCCGCTCCCCCTCTCCGCGGTGCAACTGCTGTACCTCAACCTCGCCACCGACGGCTTCCCGGCACTCGCACTCGCGGTGGATCCACCGGAACGGGATCTGATGCTGCAGAAACCGCGCAATCCGCACACCGGTATCTTCACGAAACGCGTGATGGCGCTGATGCTCACCGGCAGCATGTGGCTGGCCGCACTGATCCTCGGAATCTTCTACTGGGCCGCCCATTCCGGCCGGGGAATCAACGAATCGATGACGATGGCGTTCGTGCTGCTCGTCGTCGCGGAGTTTGTGAAAGCCTACAACTTCCGTTCGGACCACCTGAGCGCACTGCGCGGGACGTTTACAAACCGCTGGCTCAACATCGCGATCCTCTGGGAACTCATCCTGCTCATGTGCATCGTCTACGTGCCCTTCCTGCAGATCGCATTCGGGACCTATGCACTGACAGTGCATGACTGGACAGTGATCGTCGTCCTCGCGCTGAGCATTATTCCGGTCCTCGAGACCGCGAAGTTCATCCTCAGGCGGTCCATGCTGCGTACCATCTGCTGATTTTCATGATGAACATTGCGGTGAGTCCCCACAGAAACGGGAGCCAGAGCGGTATGCCGAGCGCGGTCGGGCTGGTGTACTGCCATGCGCCGCTCCGGATCACCACAGCCTCCATTGCGGGACCGAGAACAGCCCCGATAACAAACGGCACGGCGTCGCGCCTGCGATCGTGCGAGAGCAGCAGGACAAGAAACGAAAGCATGAGAAGAATGCCCGCGAGGAGCTCCGTCTGTTGCCAGAACATGACGACGAGCGTCACGAGAATCGCCAGTGCCACACAGGACAGAAGGATTTTCTGCGTTGGGCGAAGAGGTCTCATGAACATAGCGTACCAACAAAAACCGGGGCTGAGGAATCTTTCGATTCGTCAGTCCCGGTGTAAATGCTTTTCTGATTAGCATCCCCCACCAAATTCATCCAGCGGATCGAGGGCCGGCGTGTACCGCTTGAGAACGCAGAGCGTGTGCTTGAGCTCTTTGCCCGTCAGGATGTCGTCAGCGCGCATGGTGAACTCACGATCGACCGAACGGATCGCATCCATATACCGCTGGTACCATGGCTCGCCTGCGGTGACGTGGTTGGAATCGCGGAGAGGCAATCCGCCGATATCGCCCAACATTCCCGCCGCCTCCGAGACCTTAATCTGCTGGTTCGGACGGAAGGTGTAGTCGTTAAACCCCTGCGCAATGCCGTTTCGCATATCGACGCACACCGATGATGCGTATGGGGCATCGAGGGAAACGTCGTTGTAGAGGAGCGAGTAATCGATCGCCTCGGAGAGGATCAGATCGCCGAAGCAGTTGTCATGCGCATCGGCATCGTACAGACGCGTACCGATTGCATCAGCGAACTCCGCGCGGGTGAGTTTGCCGTCGGGAATCTCCGATGCAAAGAAGAATGAATCACCGGAGGCATTGGCATTTTTCGGCGTCGGTGCAGGCGTCGGTGCTGCCTGAACCGGCTGCCGGGCGGGAATCATGAAATCGTCGGGGTAAATTTTGGCAAGCGCGACGGGGCAGCTCAGGGCAACCGCGAGCGCTGCTGCGGACAATTGAGTGAAGAAACGCATAAACGGAAGGGGGAAGAAAGTCGACAGAAAGGGGTACATCGTAGGGACTGCCAAACGGAAAGTCCACTGCACATTCCTCTCACTCACGCAGACATGCCAAATTCCCAACTCTTACCGAAATATCCGGGGATTTCTCAATTGAGCGCCGCCGCAGCGCCCGAGAGTTCCGCCAATTCCGCCGTGATATTGGCCTGGCGCGTCTGGTTGTAGGTCAGATTGAGGTCGGAGAGGATATCGGACGCGTTATCGGTGGCGTTGCGCATCGCGACCATCCGGGCGGAGTGTTCGGAGGCGGCCGACTCCAGCACCGCCTGATAGATCTGCATTTCGGTCAGCTGCGGCAAAATGCGGTTGAGGACTTCGGGTTCGGTCGGTTCGAAGAGGTAATCGGATGAAAGACGGGTCACGGATTTGATCGCCTCTTCTTCCTCTTTGGAGATGCGCTTGCGGGGGAGCAGTTCGCGGATCATCTCCTGGAACGCCGTTTCCGAAAACGGCAGCAGGAGTTTGGTGGCCGGTTCCTGGACGAGCGCGGAGAGGAAATCGGTGGAGAGCAGGACCACGTGATCGTAGGTCCCCTCTTTAAACGCATCGATCGCCATGCGGGCGATGGGCAGCACATCGCGGAACGACGGATGATTGCTGAGTGCGGGAAAAGCGCCCGTCACGGTTTGCCCGGATCGCTGGAGGTATTGCTGGCCTTTCCTCCCCACGGCGATGAAATCGATGGTTTCGAATCCCTGCATATCTTTGCATGCCGCCACGTAGTGCCCCACCGAACGGAAGAGCTGCGTATTGAGGCTACCGCAGAGACCACGGTCACTGGTGATGAGGATCGCGAGAATGCGCTTCACCGGCCGCTCCGTGAGCCACAGATGCCTGCCCCGGTGGCTGAGCGCGATCTTCTGGAGGATCGCCCACGCGGTGAGTGCGTATTTGCGCAGTAGCACCGCATTTTGCACGGCCCGGCGCATCTTGGATGCCGCGACCAGTTCCATCGCCTTCGTGACTTGCTTGGTCGACTTGATCGCCTTCATTTTGCGCCGGAGATCGCGGAGGGAGCTGGCCATAGTGACGGAGCTGTTTAGCTTGTTAGCTGTTTAGCTTGTTAGCTGTTTAGCTTGTTAGCTTTCGTCTGGAAATGCATGACTTCGGAAAAGCGAAGAAGCTAAAAAGCTAAACAGCTAAGCAGCTGAAGAATATCGCTTCTGTTCTTTCAGCGTCGAAACGAGCCGCTTCAGCTTCTCCTCCACCTCCGGCGTGATTTCCTTCCCAAGCGTCTGGAGAACATCGGGGTGCTTGCTCCGGAGGAGCCCGAGAAAGTCCTCCTGGAATTTCTTCACCGACTCAGCGGGGATCTCGTCGAGGAGTCCATTGACGCCGGCGTAGAGCATCGCGACTTGCTCACCGACCGGCAGCGGCTCGTATTGGCCCTGCTTGAGGATCTCGGTCAATCGCGCACCGCGGTCGAGCTGCTTGCGCGTCGCGGCATCCAGATCGGACCCGAACTGTGCGAACACGGCGAGCTCGCGATACTGGGCCATGTCGAGACGCAGTTTCCCCGCGACCTTCTTCATCGCCTTCACTTGCGCGGCGGAGCCGACGCGCGAGACGGAGATACCGACGTCGACCGCGGGCCGGATGCCTTTGTAGAAGAGATCGCCGACGAGGAAGATTTGGCCGTCTGTAATAGAAATAACGTTCGTCGGAATGTAGGCCGAGACGTTGCCTTCCTGTGTTTCAATGATCGGCAGAGCCGTGAGGGTGCCGCCGCCGTTGGCATCGGCCATGCAGACCGCGCGCTCGAGGAGTCGCGAATGGAGATAGAAGACGTCGCCGGGATAGGCTTCGCGACCAGGAGGTCTCCTCAGAAGGAGGGAGATCTGGCGGTAGGCCCACGCGTGTTTGGAAAGATCATCGTAGATGCAGAGCACATCTTTGCCCTGGTCGACGAAGTACTCGCCCATCGCGCATCCTGCGAACGGGGCGATGTACGCAAGCGCCGCGGGCTCGGAGGCGCCGGCGGAGACGACGATCGTGTAGTCCATGGCACCGTGCTTCTGGAGCTCGGTGACGATTTTCGCGACTTTCGATTCCTTCTGGCCGATCGCGACGTAGATGCAGATGACGGGCCGGTCGGTGCCCTGCGTGTGCTTCTGGTTAATGATCGTATCGATGACAACCGCAGTCTTGCCTGTTTGACGGTCACCGATGATCAGTTCGCGCTGGCCGCGCCCGATCGGGATCATTGCGTCGATGGCGGTGATGCCGGTCTGGAGCGGAGTGGTCACCGATTTGCGCTCGATGACGCGCGGTGCGATTTTCTCGACGGGGTAGAACTTTTTACTCGCGATCGGCGCTCCGCCGTCTTTGGGAACACCAAGCGGCGAGACGACGCGCCCGATCAGCTCTTCGCCAACAGGAACTGAAAGCACTTTGCCGAGCGATTTGACCGTGTCACCCTCCTTCACCTTTCCGTAATCGCCGAAGATGATGGAACCAATCGTATCCTGACCCAGGTTGAGTGCACTCCCGAGCACGCCGTTGCCGAAGTCGATCATTTCCATCGCACCAATCTTCGAGAGCCCGTCGATGCTCGCAATGCCGTCACCGACGGAGAGAACGGTGCCGACGTGTTCGTGGCCCGCCTGTTTGCTGTACGACGCCATGCGTTCGTTGAGCGTCTTGAGGAGAGTTTGAGAGAGAGTCATGTGATGGGGTGGTAGAGACGCCCCGACGGGGCGTCTGTACATTACGAAGTAAGATGAGCATTCAATTGGTTGAGCGCCCCGCGCAGAGTGAAATCAACACGTTCATCGCCCACAGTGAGAAGAACGCCACCGATGAGAGACGGCTCAGCGGACTCTTCCAGATCGATGGAACGCCCGAGCGACTGTTCGAGAGCTGTACCGATGGCAGGAGCCGACGCGCCGGTGGTCCCCGACGACGTGGAGAGAACAGCACCAACGGGTCCGTGCCTGCGCAGTTCCTGGGCGACGACCTTGGGAAACTGCGCGATCTGACTGCCGGAAAGACCGCTACTATGCAGCGAATGGAGAACCGCATCACAGGCAGCTGCCATCTCTTCCCGGGACATGCCGGAACGCAGATGCTCCACGAGAGTCCGTGCGGCGAGGGTGAGGGCGGCGTTCATCGGAGGAGCGAGGGGATGTTCTTTTCGAGATCGGAGAGAATGCGCTGCTGATCGGCAGCGGAGAACTCGCGCGTGAGGATCTTCTCGGTCATGCGGACGATCATGGATGCGAGTGACGCCTGAATCTCCTGGAAGACCCGGGTGCGCTCCTCCTCCAGCTGCCGTTCCCCCTTCGCGAGGATGGCATCGGCTTCGCGCTTTGCGGAAGCCAAAATCTCGTCGCGCATCGTCTCGCCCTGCCGCTTGCCGCGCTCGAGTAACGCGCCGACTTCCTGGTCGATCTTCTTGAGTTGCTCGGTGCGGAATTGTTCAAGTTCCCGGTTCTGCTCCTCGATGCGTGCGGCATCCTCCATCGCTTTGGCGATCCTCGCGCGGCGGGCATCGAGCAGATTGAGCAGCGGCCGGTAGACAAAGTACGTCAGGACCGAGACCAGAATCGTGAAGTTCACGATCTGCGCGATCAACAGCTTCCAGTCAACGCCGAGCTTCAAGAGAAGTTCCATAATTGGTTGGACGTAGGGGCGCGCCGATGGCACGCCCTTTCCTGAATAACGATCAGACGAATTTAATGATCAACGCGACGACGAGGGCGTAGATCGCAATCGCTTCGGTGAACGCGACGGCGAGAACGAGCGGCGTCTGGATGCGCCCTGCGGCCTCGGGGTTGCGGCCGATCGCTTCCATCGCTTTGCTGGCGATCCAGCCGATGGAGAAAGCCGGCATCATGGAACCAACCATGATGGTGACGGCGACGAAGAGGTTCTTGTCACCGAACATGGAACCGGAGGTGGCCATGACCTCTGCTGCTGTTTCTGCTGCCATACATTGACGGGGAAAGGAAATGGGAGGAAAACGCGCGGATTGTAGGGATAGTGCAAGGGGGAATCAAGGGTCTAAGAGATTGTTCAAGACCGGAGTAGAAGCCCAATCTATGATGAACCAGCGCACGCCTTCGGCGTGCGTACGCGGGTCGAAGACCCGCGTCTAGGCATGCTCTCCGTGACTCACCGTCGCCATCGCCAGGAAGACAATCGTCAGCAGCGCGAACACGAGCCCCTGAATGAATCCGACGAAGAGCTCGAGCCCGAGAAACGGGAGCGGACCGAAGTACGGCAGCAGGAAGGAGATGACAACGAGGAGGACTTCGCCCGCGAAGATATTGCCGAAGAGACGGAAGGTGAACGAGATGACCTTGGCGAATTCCGCAATGAGCTCAAGGATGCCGACGAAGCTCATGATGGGATCCTTCCACGGTGCCACGAAGTACTTGCCGGCATACGGCAGGATGCCGAGCGCGGCGATGCCGAAGACTTGGGTCATGACCACGGAGACAATCGCGATCGCGAGGGTCATGTTCACGTCGGCATTCATCGAACGGAACAGGGGGATAGCCGTCATATGCCCTTCATGCATGCCCTGGATTGTGATGCTTCCCACACCCGGGAGGATGCCCATCCAGTTGGCGAGAACCAAGAAGAGGAAGATCGTTGCGACCAGCGGGAAGAATTTCCTAGTCCGCGCACGGTCACCGACGATCGAATCGAAGAAGTCGAAGAGGCCCTCGACGATCAGCTCCATGAACGCCTGGAAGCGCCCAGGAACTTCTTTGTACTTCGTGCGCCGGAGGAGCAATCCAAGAACAATGAACACGGCCATCGCGAGCCATGCCATCAGCATGGTATTGCGAATCTCGAAGAATCCGAGATGTCCGACAGCTTCGGAGGCCAGTGATGGGGCTTCAATTGCGGCCATGGAGTGGAGGAAACCTAGCAGGGGGGAGGGAGAGGTTCAAGGGACGCGCTAAAGCAACCGAGGAAACCGAAGCAACCAAAGTAACCGACGATCCTCGGTTTCTTCGGTTCCGTCGGTTGCCTCGGTTCCCTCACCTCCCCTGCTCCCGCACAATCTCCTTCACCGCCCGCCAAATCCCCAATCCCGAGAGCGCGAGGGCCAGCGCGAAGCCGATCAGGATAAACGTGGGAGAGGTTCCGTAGTGCTTATCGAGGGACGCCCCACCAAAGCCGAACGCGACTGCCGGGATCGCGATGATGTAGCCGAAATTCCAGGCCAGGCGGACCGCGAGGAGAAGGTCGGCTCCAATGGAACGCTGAGAAGATCTCATCAAACAGATAATAATCCTGAGTTTGACTACATGCAATTTAAGTTCATATTGTTGATTATGAAACCGAGATCGATGCCACTTCCGCATGAGGAAATACATGTCTTGGCAAAGAGTTCCGATGTCCGGGTACTGCAGATATGCAGTCAGCAGGTCGATGCTCTATCGGGCAGGCATACGAATGCGAACCGCGGGTGGTCCATTCCAAAGATCCGAAGCATGTTGCAGGCATGTTTGCTGCAACGATGGAAGGAGGCTATCTGGAATGTCTACCGTATGGATGCGTCTGCGCTGAGCGAAAAGCCGCCGGGGAGCTTTGCCGCGTGGCTCAGTCGATTTGACAATGATGATGACAATCCGCCACCCGAGGGAACGAAGGAAATCTACCGGCTGCTCGACTATGTGGATGATTGCAATCTGCAGGGTGACGATATGCTGCAAAGGAAGGCGCGAAAAATTGGATCCATTCTGGACGGGTACAGAGAACGCTTCGAAGATGTTGGTGAACAAGGACCCGACATCAGTGGAATGACTGACGTTCAACAAAAGATGTTCTTTGATATCCTGAGACTGAGAAAGCAAAATGATTTTTCAGTATTATTGGATTTCGCGAAACATCAGGACATCGCAATACTGACAGGGCACCCGGTTCTCATCACGACGATGGTGAATGCGTTGGCACGAAACAGCAAAGGAGAGGAAAAATTTGACGACGACATGATTTTTTTGCTTTGCAGAGCCTATGACAAAATCTCACAAAACGCTGATTTCTATAATGCGCGACAAACGGCAGACATGTGCGGTGCGAGCGCCACATTCCACTGCCAAAAAATTGCCCCGGTGACCGAGGCATTCGTGGCCAATGCGTGCACCAAAGTAACGAGTCAACAGAGCAAGTTCAGCGGTCTGGATATCTGCAAGATTCTCCATACTGCCGCATCCATGCCGATCCGTGATCCCGCGGTGGAAAAATTACTGTTGTTCGCCTGTGAACGCGGCAAGCAACCGGATTTTTTCGACCCGCAGGCGATCTCGACCATCTGTACGGCAGCAGCATGGCTGGGAATCACGCATCCGGACGTGATGAAGTTCATCGTAAAGGTTTGCAGGGAGAGTCTTATGAAAACCGTGCAGTTCGATACACAAGGATCAATCAACATTGCGTGGTCAGCAGCGGTGCTGACACGTCTATCCGGGAATCAGGAGTGGGAAGTGATCCGAGAATTCATTCTCGACGCCACAAAGAAAGATTCCGAAGGCTATACACACACGTGCCAGATGTACCATGCGTGTCTCTATGCTGGAGTGCCTGTGCCGCCGCAGATTACGAGTGCTCTGCAAACGTGGAACAACTCATCTCTCATCGGAAAGAATGAACGGGATGTGATTAACTATATGAGGAAAATTCCGGACATCACCTGCTTCGAGACAGACGTCCAGAAACACGGATATCAACTGGATATTTTTTTTCCGCATGCGGGTATCAACCTCGAAATCGACAGCGCTGGTCATGACCGACATCCTCACCTTGATCGATTACGGGATGCGATGCTTCTGCAGCACGGGAAAATTACTGTCGTGAGGGTGCGACCCAAGCAACCGTCCGACGTGGATCACATCCTCAAAGAAAAAGGATTGGTAGCGTAACATCCCGCGGCGGCACGGCACTGACCTGGCAAGGATTATTTCGCATGATGCCCCCGCGCTTTCTGACGTCGAATCGTCGAAAGGCGGGCCAATTCGCGTTCCATGAGCGCTGTCGCTTCAGCGAAGCCTTCTTCGTCGTGACGCTTTTCGCTGCGCAGTTTTTCGGCGCGCGCCTTCGCCGCCTCGACCGCCGCTTCTTCAAGTTTCTCGGCGCGATCAGCAGTATCGGTGAGGACGCGGATGGACTTCCCGTCGACTTCGATAACGCCACTCGAGCAGGCGAAGAGCGTTTCCTCTTTGCCCTGACGGACCATGATCGTTCCGGCGTTCACGATGCTGATGAGCGGGATGTGATGTGGGAGCACGGTGATTTCGCCATCGGGCGTGGGCAGCGAGATGGCATCGACATCGCCATCGAAGATGGAACCGTCCGGTGTGATGATGCTTGCGTGGATCATAGTCAGGCTTTAACTTCGTCGATTCCCCCCTTCATGTAAAACGCCTGCTCAGGCACCGCATCCATGTCGCCATCAATGATCGCCTTGAAGGCTTTGACGGTATCGGCACGCCGGACGAATTTCCCGGCGATGCCGGTGAAGGCTTCGGCAACGAAGAAGGGCTGGCTGAGGAATTTCTGGATCTTGCGCGCGCGCTGGACCGTCTTCTTGTCCTCTTCGGACAGTTCTTCCATACCGAGGATCGCGATGATGTCCTGGAGTTCCTTGTAGCGTTGGAGGAGCTTCTGCACGCCGCGCGCGGTGTCGTAGTGCTCCTGTCCGACGTTCTCCACGGAGAGGATCGTCGAGGACGAATCGAGCGGATCAACAGCGGGGTAGATGCCGAGTTCCGCGAGTGAGCGGGTCAAGACGATGGTCGAGTCAAGGTGGGCGAAGGTCGTGGCCGGCGCCGGATCGGTGAGGTCATCGGCGGGAACGTAGACGGCCTGCACAGACGTGATCGAGCCTTTCTTGGTCGAGGTAATGCGTTCCTGTACCTGTCCCATTTCGACCGCGAGCGTGGGCTGGTAGCCGACAGCGGAGGGAACGCGACCAAGGAGAGCGGAGACTTCGGAGCCGGCCTGGGTAAAGCGGAAGATGTTATCGATAAAGAGGAGCACGTCACGCTGCTCTTCATCGCGGAAGTATTCGGCCATCGAGAGGCCGCTGAGGGCCACGCGCAAGCGCGGTCCCGGCGGTTCGTTCATCTGGCCGAACACGAGCGCGGTTTTTTCGAGCACGCCCGATTCCTTCATTTCGTAGTAGAGATCGTTTCCTTCGCGGGACCGCTCCCCCACTCCGGCGAAGACGGAGAATCCTCCGTGCTCTTCGGCAATGTTACGGATCAGCTCTTTGACGATGACAGTCTTGCCGACACCGGCTCCACCGAACAAACCGACTTTGCCGCCTTTGAGGATCGGACAGATGAGGTCAATGACTTTGATGCCGGTCTCGAGGATTTCGGTCTCGGTGGACTGCTCCGTGAACTCGGGCGCAGGGCGATGGATCGGGTAGCGCTTCTTCGTCTTCACCGCCGGCATGCCGTCGATGGGATTACCGAGCACGTCGAACATCCGGCCGAGCGTTTCTGGGCCCACGGGAACCGAGATTGCCCCGCCGGTATCGGTCACCGCTGTGCCGCGCTGGAGTCCGTCGGTGGATCCCATCGCGATGGCGCGGACAGAATTGCCATCCAAATGCTGCTGCACTTCGAGCGTGACCTCTTCCTTGCCAATAGTGACGGTCAGCGCGTTGAAGAGACTGGGGAGACTCGCCGCGTCACTGAACTTGCAGTCCACGACGGCGCCGACGACTTGAGAAACTGTTCCGGGCATAGAGAGGGAAAAAGCGGGGGGAGCCTACTAGAAGAGACAATGGCAAACAAGGGTCCCCATGCCTTTCTGGTTTATGAAATCGACGGGACCTATGCTGCGGCTAAGCGGGTCTGCACGGTTTTTCTGTCGAGCCCCAGGAGTCCGGCTGTTTTCGCTACATTTCTGCCGCTTCTCTCGAAAACCGCCCGAATCAAGCTGTTCTCGAACGTCGCAAAGAGGTTCTTGGCTGCCCCCAGAGCAATTTTCCCTAAGATTAATTGATCAGCGAGGTTTGCGACTAATTTCTCCATGTTTGGTGATTCCAGCATGCCGTTATTCTCATCTCCATTCTTGGCGCTAATCTTTCCCGCCTCCTCAATATCGTCCAATTCAATCTGTGTCTGCGTGTTATCCCGTTCAAGAGTAAACATGATGGCCCTGTTAACGAGGTTGCGCATTTCCCGAACGTTCCCCTTCCGGTATTCCAATTCTGTCAATCTCTGAACCGCATTCTCAGCAAGAGCAAATCCGCTTTTTGCCGCGAGAAAATTCGCCAGGACTATCTTATGTTCGGGCGTCCGATCTCGAACAGCGGGAACTTCAAGCTCCCACGCCTGTATGCGGTTTTGGAGGGCCAGAAGCATTTTATGAAGCGGATCACTGCCCATCGCAATCACATGTCCGCCATAGTCCTTCTCCTTGTCCGCGCCGACAGGCTTGAATTTGCGGGGATCAAAAACGCGCAGCAACTTCGGAGCAATCGCCTCGGGTAGATGGTTGACCTCGTCAAGCACCGCCAGGCCACCGTCCTTCGTTGCACCGAAGAGTCCCGGACGGTCTTCTTTTGCGGCACCGGTGAAGGCGTTCTTCACATGACCAAACAGTTCGGATTCTGCCATGTCCCCATGGATTGTGCTGCAATTGATTGTGACGGGTTCTTTGCCCAGAAATCTTCCGATCAAGATTGGAAGGATCTCCTTCCCTGTCCCCGTCTCACCGAACACCAAGGTGTCCATCATCCTGTTCCGAAGCATCCTGATTCTCCGCCACAGTTCAACCATAGCGGGATCCTTCTCGATGACGAATCCCACTTCCTGACGCATCTGGAGATCGGCTGGTGCCTCGCCGCGTTGTAGGCTCAAGAAGGTACTCGCAATGGGTGGATCGATATTGTTCATTGGCCGCACACTTTATGTTCCCCTCCTCAAAAAGCAAGAAAATCGCCTGTGGCTGCTACCTTCTCTTCCACCAATGTCTGATTGCATGCACAGCGGCAGGCAATAGCGAAACGACGATGATCGCCAGAATCACGAGCGAGAAATTCTTCTCGACCGCCGGAATCGTTCCGAAGAAGTACCCGCCCCAGACGAAGAGGAGCACCCACACGGCACCGCCGACGACGTTGTAGAAAAAGAAGACGTGGTACGGCATCTTCGCCACACCCGCGACGAACGGAACGATCGTCCGAAGCATCGGGAGGAAGCGCGCGAAGATGACAGCCTTGCTCCCGTGCCGCTTGTAGAACTCTTCGGTGGCACGCAGATTCTCCAGGCTCAGAATTTTCCGGTGTTCTTTGAACACGCGCCGGCCGAGCAGTCCGCCGAACCAGTAGTTACAGGAATCGCCGAGGATCGCCGCGGCACCGAGAAGCAATGTCAGGAAGAATGGATTGAGTGATCCCCGCGCGGCAAATGCACCAGCCGCAAAGAGGAGAGAATCACCGGGCAGGAACGGCGTAAAGACGAGGCCGGTCTCGCAGAAAATCGTGATGAAGAGGATGAGGTAGGTAAAGAACCCGAACTGCTCGATGATCGCGGCGAGATGGACGTCGAGGTGGAGGAAGAGGTCGAGGGCGTGCTGGAGAAGGTTCATGGACAGAAGTGTAGACGCAAGAAACCGAAGCAACCAATGCAACCGAAGAAACCGACGATCCTCGGTTACCTCGGAGTCTTCGGTTACCTCGGTTTCCTATCGCAATAGTTCCATCGCCTTCTCCATCTGCAGATCCTTGTCCTTGCTGCCTTCATTGCTGACGAGAACGTCCGGCGTGATGCCGAGCTTGTCGATCTTGCGGCCCTTGGGCGTGCGCCACTCGGCAATCGTGTACTTGAGACTGGAGCCGTCCGGGAACTGCATCACCTGCTGCACCGTTCCCTTTCCGTAACTGGTTTCGCCGACGATCTTGGCACGGCCGGCGTCCTGCAGAGCGCCCGCGACAATCTCCGACGCACTGGCCGATCCCTTGTTGACGAGGACGATCATCGGAATGGATTCCTTGACCACGAGTTCGTCTTCCGTCGTCTCCGCGCGCGTGGTATCGATCTCCATGATCGAGACGTACGGACTCCCCTTGGGGAGGAACGTGCCGACGACGGTGCCTGCCGCATGCAAGAGCCCGCCGGGATTGTTGCGCAGATCGAGGATGATCCCGCGGGGATTGCGGCTCTGGACCTCGCCCATCGTGGTACGGAATTTGGTATCCGTGGTGTCCCAGAACTGGAGGATCTTGACGATTGCGACGTTGCGGTCATCGATCACTTCCACTTCGGGAATGAAGACTTTCTCGCGCGTGACGGTCACCTCAAACTCCGTGCCCCCGCGGCGAATCTTGAGCACCGCCGAGGATCCCTTGGGGCCCCGCACATAGCGGACGGCATCATCGAGTGTCATGCCGTTCAGAGTGGTGCCATCAACGGAGAGGATTTGATCTTTGGGTTTGAGCCCCGACTTCTCGGCCGGGGAACCACGCAGAGGCGAGACAATAGTGAGAACACCTCCCGTCATTTCGACCGTCGCGCCGATACCTTCGACTTCGCCCTTCATCTGCAGCTTGAAGTCTTCGTTCTTCGTCTTCGGCATGTAGACCGTATATGGATCGCCGAGGGAATTCACCAAACCTTCGATCGCTTTGTCGCCGGCTTTGTCGACGGTCAGGCGGTCGCGGTAGAGGTAGTTACGGCGCAGCGCGTTCCACACGCCTTCAAGCAGATCCTGCTTGGGCACCGGTTCGACCGTGCTGGCTCGCTGGATATTGATGCGAATCACCGGGGAAGAAAGCGTTTCGGTTCCCTGATCGTTGTTGGAGGAAATCTGGAACGCGCGCGTGAGGAGTAACCTCGCCTCTTTCCCACGCAGAGGACGCTTGAGACCGAAGAGCGTTGCATTCTCGGCTTTCATCCAGTTGCGTTCGATGGCCAGCGCGATGAGCGTAGCGTCGCTATCGCTGACGGCATCGGTGAACTTTTTCGCATCAGTTTTCTTGGCAAACGAAGGAACCGCCTGCAGGAGTTCCTCGATGATCGCGAGCGCCTCGCCGCGGGTGAGCGTCTTCTGGAAGTTGAGCGCACGGCCTTCGCTGCCGAAGATCTTGAGGGCATGTTTCACCTCGGCGGCACGGACGTACGGGAGCAACGCTTCGGGAACCTTGTCGTACGGGACGGCACCCGACTGGGGAGTCGGCATGCCCGACGCCTTTACCGCCGCGCGCAGGAAGTCACTACGCGTAACACGCTCCGTCTCCCGGGCATTGAGGAGCGTCGTGACGGTCGCGGCCCCTGCCGCAGCCGGAAGCGCCAACGTCAGCACCATGCACACACCGATTGCCCGCTTGGTCCATACAGGAAGATTACTCATATGAGCACTGTAACAGTCCCCAAAAGATGTCACCAGAGATATCAGGCGAAAAATTTTTCACTTTTCACTTTTCACTTTCCACTTTTCACTTTTTCTCCTATTCGCCTGTTTCAACACCATCCTCAACAATGTGTCCCAACTCCTTCATATTCTCCTTCTTCTCAAACAGATACGTCAGCAGTGAGAATCCGCCTACGACGTAGAGGAGGGTGGGAGCGAGCAGCAACGCGATGTAGTGCAGCGGCGACGAGGGTGCCGAATGGAGCAGATCACCGACGGTCCGAGGATTTCCCGGAAGAGCATCGGGCAGCGAGACGAGGAAGTTACTGAGCGCGTGCAGGAAGATCGCGATCGTGAATCCCGTGAGGATCTTGAGGCGGCGGTAGAGATCGCGCTTGGGAATGCCGAGCACATCGTGGCACCACTCGAGCGCGCGATACCGGACGCCCTTGGCCTGCTGTTCCCGCAGGAATGGTCCGGCGAAGAGCGCGAGTCCGACGTAGTAGCCCATGAGCCCGGTCGAGACGATGTGCACCATGCTCGTCAGAATGGACCGGCCGGCGACGTTGCCCAGGAATCCCGCCCAGTTGCGGCTGCCGGGCGTGAGCAGGAACTCCCGGACGAAGCCGAGGAAGTAACCGGAGTTCGTCACGTTCTCGGCGAACGCAAAACCGATCGCGACGAGCACGGCCATCTGCATCACGTCATCAATGGAACTGACATACTGCCGGCCTGCGCGCCACAGCACCCAGAGCTTGCTCCCCTCTTCGATCACACCGACGAGCACGAACGAGAGGAACATGGAGAGCAGCGACGTCTGCAGCGGCGAGATTCCCGGCCAGTGTCCACTGACGAAGACCCGCGCGCTGCTATTGAAACTCTCCGGCGCAATGCGGAAGAGAAAGAAGTGGAGCTCCGCCCCACCACGCACGAGCGCGTCGTAGAAGAGGATCGGAATCGTCGCGAGCATGCCGGCGAGCACCATGCAGAACACGATGCTCAAACGCTCGCGGTGATACGGCAGAAACAGGAGACACCAAACAACGGCGGGAATCGCCGCCGTGCCAATCGCAATAAGATGCGCGGTCCGATCGTCCGGCATCTCACCGGAGAGCACGTGGAAGAAAATCCAGAATACGAATGTGCCGAGCACCGTCGCCTTCGTCCGTGCTTCCCAGGTACCGAACAGGAGCCGCCACGCGATGAAGATCAAGAAGACCCCGAGGGCGATCGCCGTGCCCTGCTTGGGCAGATCCGGACCAAAGATCACCTGCGAGGCTTTGATGAGTCCCAGCGAAAGGATTGTGCCGATCAGGACTCCCAGTGCATACCGCGTGGGCTTGCCCCGGACGCGCGACACGAGATCGAGCGCCACAATCACCGCGAGCGCCGCGATCACGACGAGCGTTTTGGGGAGCGAGAATTCCAGTGAAAGCAGGCTCGGTGACATCAGGACAGTATACCAGATTTTGCCCGGCTTCGCCATATGGCTACGCCGAGGTTTCAGCTTCGGAGAAAGCAAACACCTAATTTTGACACTCACAAATTTCAGCTTATAATTCTATTATGGCAGAGGTATTCAGGGGCTACACCTTCGACCAAGGAAGTTACGATGCGCAGCAATTCGGCGGATGGCTCGAATCCGGATGTGTCAGGTTTACCTATCGAAGGGCCCTGAGAGAACATGGACTTCCGCATGAGAACGTGAGCATGCTTTCGGATGAGGAGGTACAACAGCGATTGCAAAATTTGCTCGAAAAAAAAGCCATGAACTCCAAATAAGAGTTTTGACATCTTCACACTGCCGAGCAGCATCCTTGAGCTCAAAATTACTGCAACACCTCTTTACAGCATCCGGTGACCTCTTTAGATTCGCGCGGATGAGAAAACTTGATGTCAGCGCTTATGACGAACTGAGCAAACACGACCAGAGGTACGTCCTGACCATGATGGAACCTCTCTTGCAGGCAACACGAGATGAGCAGAGCACGGTACTGTCTCAACCCCGTGCTGAGCATTCTGATGACGCGGGAACATCTCGTCATGACAGAAGAATGGAGGCATGAAGTCATGATTCTGCTAGACTGCAAACATGCCTGCCCCTTCCCTCGATGTCCTGGTATCCCTCTGCAAACGCCGCGGATTCATCTTTCCGGGCTCGGAGATTTACGGAGGATTGAGCAACAGCTGGGACTACGGTCCGCTCGGAACCGAGATGAAGAACGCGATCCGCGACTGGTGGTGGGACCGGTTCGTCCGCCGCCGGCAGGATATGGTGGGGCTCGACGCGGCGATCATGATGAATCCCAAAGTGTGGGAAGCGAGCGGCCACGTCGCGAATTTCAACGACGCGATGGTCGACTGCAAAAAATGCAAGGCGCGCCACCGCGCGGATCATCTGATCGAGAACGCGTATCCGGACATCAAAGTAGAAGGGAAATCCCCCGCCGAGCTCACCGCGATTATCAAAGAAAAACAAATCGCCTGTCCCAACTGCGGCGACAAGACGCAGCTGACCGACGCCCGCAAGTTCAACCTCCTCTTCGGAACCCACCTGGGCCCGATCGATCAGGAGAAGAGCCAGACAGTCTACCTGCGCGGCGAAATCGCGCAGGCGATGTTTGTCGACTTTAAGAATATTCTCGGCACCACGCGCAAGCGCCTTCCCTTCGGTATCGCGTCCGTCGGCAAGGCATTCCGCAACGAAATCACGCCGGGCAACTTCACCTTCCGCACACTGGAGTTTGATCTGATGGAATTTGAATATTTCATCCGGCCCGAGGAGTGGGAGAAAACGTTCGACTACTGGCTTGCCGAGCAGCAGGCATGGATCAAAGAAATTGGATTCTCATCGGAGCGCATCCGGATTCGCGAGCATTCCAAAGACGAACTCTCGCATTACTCCAGGCGGACGGCTGACGTGGAGTACAACACGCCGTTCGGCTGGAAGGAAATGTTCGGTCTCGCATACCGGACCGACTTCGATCTCAAAAACCACATGGAGAAGTCGGGCGAGGATCTGCAGTACACCGATCCCGACGACGCCAAGATCAAATTCATCCCCCACGTGATCGAACCGACCTTCGGCCTCTCGCGTCTGACATTGATGACGCTGCTGGAAGCGTACGATGAGGAGAAACTCGAAGGCGATGACACGCGAACTGTCCTCCATCTGCATCCCCGTATCGCCCCCGTGCAGGTCGCCATTCTCCCGTTGAGCAAGAAGGATAACCTTATCTCCTACGGACAAGAACTGTACAACAAAATTATTCATGAGACCGATCTGCGCGTCGACTTCGACGTCACTGGCAGTATCGGCAAACGCTACCGCCGCCAGGACGAAATCGGCACGCCCAAATGCATTACCGTCGATTTCGGCACGATCGGCGAAGACGCTGAGCAAGGCGAGAAGGATACGGTAACGATCAGAGATCGGGATACTCTGAAACAGGAACGTGTCAGCCTTTCTTTGCTCATGGAGAAGCTGAAAAAAGCGCAGTGAGCATCATCGCACTTGCATCTGTATTCCAATGGTCTAGATTTCGATCATGGCTATGAGAATGAGTCCTCACCGTGGCGCTCGCGAGCACATCAATATTTCTCAGTATCTTCATGAAACTCCTCCTCCCCGTGAATGGACTGAGCCGGAGCGGAGGGGACCCAAAGTGCAGGAAAAAGTCCTCAGCGATCTCGGCCTCTGGCTGAAGAAGTGCGGCTTGGATTTTTGGACTCTCTTCGTTGATGACGAAACAGTTGGCCATCGCAATGCGGCATAATACTTTCCCCCTTACACATGGGAGCATACGGATTTGGTAAAACCGGCAACGAAAATATGCCGACAGTCACTCCGCCAAGAGCGTGGTCTCCCGTGGAGAAACGAGGAAGGCAACCCGCGGATGGAGCTCTCAGCCCATTGGGAAATGTGCTGAAGGACGGCAAGTTCACAAAGAACATTTGGAAGGTTCTGGTCAGTTGCGGACTGCCGAATGGCAATTAGTGACGCGATTGTTTCGTGTTGCAATGCCGAGGACCGGTTCATTACCATGCCGGAAACTCCTTCCCCCATCGTTCATGCTTAAACGTTCTCTTTCCATGATCGCTGCCACCGCACTCGCAGTTGGCACGATCGCCACTGCTTTTGCGTATCCGCCGTTCAACGGACCAGCACCCGTCAGCCTCCAGGGAATGGCAGCCCGATCCAACGGTACCTGGGCCAGCTTAATGATCGGCGGCGCAATGCAGATCGGCATGAACCATGCCCGTGGTTATGAATGGGTGCATGCGTTCCGTAATCAACACTGCCCGCGCGGTTTCGTTCTGATCGGGGGAGCCAACGCCACGGTCAACGTGACCGAGCGCGCATGGCGCAACCGCCAGGGCATTATCGTCATGACGATGCAAGCGACGGGAAACTCGATGGGCGTTCTCAACCCCAACCCGAATCCCGCGATCCTGCATTTGGAACCGATCTCCCCGGAGGTCGAAATCACCCGGCTCGGCCTCGCTCCGAACAACAATAACATCTGGGGAGCACACATCACGTCTCGCCGCTCCCGCATCTTCACGAGCATTCGCCGCTTCAGCACGGCAAACGAAGGCCCATGGCTCGCCTCGGACGGCAGCACTGTGCTGATCGATGCCGATGCCGATGCGACGGCTGGATTCACGCCGATTTGTCAGCGCCAGATGGCGATGGCGCCGGGAGTCTGCGGCGACCAGTTCGTGGATGCGGACATGCTGGAAGAATGTGACGACGGCAACGCGGTCAACGGCGACGGATGCAGTGCCGCTTGTCAGATCGAACGCGACACGGATCCCGTGATGACCATGCAGACCGTGAACACCGTCTGCGGCAACAGCGCGGTGGAGCAGGGTGAGGAATGTGACGACGGGAATGTCGTCAATGGCGACGGCTGCTCATCCCTCTGCTTATACGATAGTACTGCAATGAGTATCACCCAGACCTGCGGCAACGGAATCCTCGAGACCGAGACGGGCGAGCAGTGCGATGATGGCAATGCAATCGATGGTGATGGATGCAGCGTCGCATGCTCTCTCGAAACACCTCCGACTGTCTGCGGCAACCTGATCTGCGAGGCCGATGAGACTTCTATGACATGCCCGACCGACTGCATGGGGGGCTCCTCGTCATCATCTTCGTCGCTCTCCCCTCTTCCACCACCCCCACCCATGGGCTACTGCGGGGACCTCATCGTCCAAACGCCGGAAACGTGCGATGACGGGAATATGATCAACGGCGACGGGTGCAGCATGACGTGCGAGATCGAGTGAGACGCTCCTCGATGTTCACAAGACCCCGCCCGGTGGCGGGGTTTTTTATGGGTGAGAAGCCACTTGCACTCGATCAATGCTTGGCTTACAGTCCACCCACTGCGAAAGCAGATCCCTCCCGACCGATCGCTGCGGTCCTCTCCGAAAGGAGCCTACGCATCAGGCGAAATGACGTTGGGGGGCTGAACAAGGATTCCCACCATTGTGATTATTCCTCCCTTCCCCGGGCGCAGCATGCTGCGCCCCTACCCCTCTCATTCCCATGTCCATTCCTTCCGAGAAACAACTCCTCGAATCCGCTTGTCACTTTGGTCACCGCAAAGAGAAGTGGAACCCCAAGATGGCACCGTTCCTGTACGGCACACGCCGCGGAATTCACATCTTCGATCTCACCAAGACCTGTAACGGCCTCAAGAAGGTCTGCGACCATATGAAGAAACTGCAGACCGAAGGGAAGACGATCCTCTTCGTCTCCACCAAGCAACAGAGCATCCCGATGCTCGAGAGTATCGCCAAGAAGCTGAACCAGCCGATGGTCACCAAAAAGTGGATTCCGGGACTGCTGACCAACTGGAGCACGATCAAGCGCCGGCTCAAGTACTACCTGGACCTCCAGCGCTCGTTCCAGACCGGGGAGGTGGAGAAGTACACCAAGAAGGAGCAGACGAGCCTGCGCAAGAAACTTGCCAAGCTCGATACCGCGCTTGCCGGTGTGTCACGCATGACGGGCCTGCCCGACGCCGTCTTTATCGTCGATGCGATTCTGGATCGCGTCGCGGTGCTGGAAGCCGCAAAACTCAAGATCCCGCTCTTCGGCATCTGCGACAGCAACGCCGATCCCGATCTCTTTACCGCCTTCATTCCGGGCAACGATGATGCGGTCAAATCGCTCCTCATGATCCTCTCGACCATCGAGAACGAACTCCTCGAAGCCTCACCGAAGAAAGCACACGTTGATGACGAGTTGGTTGCAGCATGATTCGCGGCCAGAAAGGCCACTCACATTTTTCCTTCCTGATTCCCCACCTATCTATGTCTCCCGAGATCACCGCCACCGCCGTCCAGCAACTCCGCGCCCGCACGGGTGTCGGCATCGTCGCAGTCAAACAGGCTCTTCAGGACGCCGGTGGAGACGAAGAGAAAGCGATTGAGCTCCTGCGCAAGCGCGGCCTCTCGCAGGCCGTCAAGAAAGCTGATCGTGATCAGACGGAAGGCGGCATCTTCATCGCGGAATCCGCGGGCAAGGCGTCGCTGATCGTCCTCAAGTGCGAAACGGACTTCGTCGGGCGCAACGAGGCGTTCCAGGCGCTGGGACAGGAGCTTGCAACCGCACTCGCAAAAGACGGATCAGTGAAGGCAAAAGCTCTTGCTGATGCAAAGCTGCCGGAAGCCGTGCAGAAACTTGGAGAGAACATTTCCGTCGGCGAAACGCTCGAAGTCACTGCGCCAGTCATCGGCAGTTACGTCCACAGCAACCGCAAGATCGGCGTCATCATCGGCATGGAATCCGGTGATGTTGCCAAAGCGAAAGATGTCGCCATGCACGCCGCGGCGATGAACCCGATGTACGTCCATCCCGACGATGTGCCTGCGGAGGCGATCGCGAAGGAGAAAGAGATCTGGCAGGAACAGATGAAGAAAGATCCGTCCGCCGGCAAGAAGCCCCCCGAGATCCTGGAGAAAATCATGATGGGCAAAGAGCGCAAGTTCCGCGAAGAGAACGCGTTGATCAAGCAAGCGTTCGTGAAGGATACGTCGATGACGGTCGAGAAGTATCTCGGCGGCGCAAAGGTGTCGAGTTATCAGCGGGTGGCTATTTGAAGGGTAAAAAGGGCTGAGAGGGTAAAGACGGTGAAGAGGAAAAAGGCTTCTTCCTGACCCTCTTGACCCTCTTGACCCTCTTGACCCTCTTGACCCTCTTGACCCTCTTGAGCCCTCTTCCCCCTCTACCACTTATGCCACGGCATCTCGATCTGATCGAGCGGAATATCATCCAGATCTTTTGATTTCTTGCTGCCCGAGAAGAGACCGGTGATCTTTCTCCGCAGCAGATAGACTGCAACGAGCAACCCGATCCCTCCTGCTGCGAGCAGCAGAATGCTGATCATGCCGGAGTCGCTTGAGGGTTTGGTGACCGCCGCAACTTTGGGTGCGGATGACGATTTGCCAGCGAGTTTCTTTACCGATGTTCCCGCAGTAGCCGGACGGCTGGAGGCTGCCGCCTGCGTCTTGCATTCCTTGGTGCAATTTTGGCCGCCATCGCATTGCTCACCGGTATCGGTGACCATATCGCCGCAGCGCGGGAGCTTGCAGCTGCTGCGGCAGGCGTTGCCCGCTGTATCCGAGTTCTTCGTTCCCCAGTCACATTCTTCGCCGGCCTGAACGATGCCGTCACCGCAGACCGGACGCTTGCAGGTGATGGTGCACGTATCGGTATCGCTCTTGTTGCCATCATCACATTCCTCGTTTGCGTCTTTGACGCCATCCCCACACGACGCGAGGCGGCAGGTCGTACGGCAACCGTTGGGGGCGGTATCGGAATTCCCGCCATCGGCATCACACTGTTCGCCTTTGTCTGTGACTCCGTCGCCGCATCGCGGCGCCATACATGTGGTGCGGCAGGCATCAGGGATCGTGTCGGAATTGTCGTCAGCATCATCGCACTGTTCTTTGAGCTGCACGATGCCGTCCCCGCAGACCGGGAGCATGCAGTCGCTGGTGCAGCCGTCGGCGAACTCGTCGTTGCCGTCGTCACACTCTTCGCCTTTCTGCACCGTGCCGTCGCCGCAGACCGGGAGCATACAGTCGTTGCCGCATTCATCCACGGGATTGCGGTTACCGTCGTCACATTCTTCGTCCCTCTCGATCGTGCCGTTTCCGCAGACGGGAGCAACGAAGCTCTTCTGCGTCACGGGCGGCACCGGTTTTTCCGGGGCTGCAGGCGCGAGCGTAGACCCCGACGCGGCACAGTCATCGACGTACTTCATTTTGCAACCACCTGTACATTTGCCGCTGTCGTTGCAGACCGGGGGCTGGCAAAACCATCCACATGTACTCGTTCCAGTGAACCGGATTTCGGTCGTCAGGTTTCCGTTCTTGTCTTCGACATAGACCTCCTCCGACTGCGGTTCACACTCTTCACCGGCATCTCGGGTAATGATGCCGTCACCACAGTAGAGAAATTTACAATCGGTGCCGCATTCCGTCTTACCGTTGAAGCGCCCCTTATCGCAATCTTCACCAGTATCAACAATGGCATTGCCGCAGGAAGTGATGCCCCCGGACGAGACCGCACTCGACTGTGCGGGACGCGTGGGACAGCCCGAATATCCGTAGGGTTTGCCGACGCAATCGACCGCCGACGCGCTGCCCGCCCGGAGAACGAACGTGATTGCCAGGAGCAGGGTCAGCGACCCTGTCACTGCGAGCGACGAACGGTGGATGTTTTTGGTCATGAAATCTTCTAAGTATAGCAGAAAACGTGCTGTACTTCCACCACAAAATACCGTATAATGGCCGTTACAGTGAACAAACCCGACATCCTGATCGGTGAAGATGATGCGGTTCTGCGCAGCCTCTACGAGAAGAAATTCACGCTGGAAGGCATGGCTGTCCGTACGGCAGAAGATGGCGAGCAGGCCATCCGGATGCTCCAGGAAAAGGCGCCCGATATCCTCCTGCTCGATATCCACATGCCCAAAGCCGACGGGTTCCAGGTGCTCAAGGAATTCCCGAAAGCCACCCGGACGTTCCCCGTGATTATGCTGACGAACTTCGACCAGTCAGAATTCAAATTGCGCGCGATGGAATTGGGAGCGGACGACTATTTTGTGAAGAAAGACATGACGATGCGGACGTTATTGGAAATGGTGAAGCGGTTGCTAAAGCTGTAACCATGCCAGCCATCTCCACAGCCACACGAATCTCGGCGTGCGCGAGACCGGCGTGCTTTTGAGAATGTCATCACGCAGCACATCGCGCAGTTTGCGGATAGCCGAGTGTGAGCGTCCTTCGAGCAGCACGTTGAGTTCACCCATGTCATCGAGCGATGTCGTCATGAGATTCGCCGACCCAACGAACGCGCGACGCCGGTCTACCAGGATAATTTTTCCATGGAACATCCGGGGATACAGGAAGATTTCGATCCTCTTCCCAGCGGTCCGCAGGCGTGAAATCGACTGCATATTGGCGTAGTGGTGGAAGTCGGTCTGGGCTGGAAGGATGATCACCACGCGCACGCCATCCTGGCTCCTCTTGATGAGCAGCTCGAGCACGGCGGGATCCGCGAGATAGCAGTGCTCCACGACAATGGAGTCTTTGGCAGATTGCAACAGTTCCCGGACAACCGTCCGGATTTCTTTGCGATGCCCGGTATTGAGGACGAGTCTCGCTTCTCCGGCATCACCGGGAAGATCTCCGTCGGTCAGATAATGCTCGACGAATCTCCGCCCCCGCAGCTCTACCAGATAATCGTGCCAGTCCGCATGGTACTCGTCTGCGATGTTCATGCCGGTGAGCAGCAGGATTCGGTCGTCGATGATGAACACCTTGGCGTGGTCGTTGCGGGTCTCGTGATCGATCCGGATCTTCGGATGGCTCCAGAACCGTTTCCACACCGCGTCGCTCCCGTCCCGCGTCCCCAGGAAGTCCTGCTGAAACTCAAACATGTCTCCCACCGCTTCTTTGCTGATTTCTACCCGCACTCCCCTGTCTGCGACTCCCACGAGGACCTCGGCCATTTCCCGGCCAAGTACATCGTCTTTCCAAATGAACATCTGAATGACGACCGTGTGGCGCGCACGACGAATGAGCTTCTTGATGCGGGGGAATGCCTCGGTGTCCACCCAGAGCTTGGTCGTTCTGAAGCGCGAGATGCCACGGATGGGTTTTGGTGAACGCATCATCACCTCCACACGCATCTTGTAGAAGAGCCGCCAGCCCGATATACGCCGCTGTCCGCGCTTGCCGAACACATAGGTCAGGGCTCCGCGGAGAACGGACCGAAGACCACGCCGGGTGAGGATGGAGGACCACGCTATTTCTGTGCTATAATGCTACGATACGGCATAGTATTCCATGATGTTCTTCTTCCAGATCCTCGGCACGATCCTCATCCTCTGTGGGGCAACCGGCGGCGTTCTGTTGCTGCTGCGTTGGAGGAAAGACCTGCAGCGGGAGCGCGAACTCGTTTTTCTGCAGATCCAGATGCCAAAGAAGGAAAGCAAGGAAGACAAGGAAGTGCAGTCGGAACAGTTCACCGTGGGCACCGATTTCCGCGAAGTGCTGGGTCTCACCGACCACCTCTTCCAGGCCCTCTCCGGTCTCTACGACCACACTCCCCGCCGCTTTATGGACGGCCAGCCGTTCATTTCGGTTGAGTACGCGGCTCTTGCCGGCGAAATCCTCTTCTTCATCGTCAGCCCGCGCCCGCTGGCCCACCTCGTCGAAAAGCAGATCACGTCATTTTACCCCGACGCGATCGTCGACGAAGTCGAAGACTACGACATCTTCACCGAACACTCGGTGACTTCCGCCTCCCTCCTTGTTCCGATCAAAGCTTGGCCGTCGTCGTTTAAAACCTACCAGCAGCTCAAGACCGATCCGCTCAACACCATCACGAACGCCTTCTCGAAACTGAAGACCGATGAGGGCGCGGCAGTGCAGTTCGTTCTCCGCCCGGTCAAGCAGGGATGGCAGCACAAGGTCGAAGAGGAAGCGAAAAGACTGATCAATCCCAAAAAGAGGAATGGATGGCGGTGGTGGAATCCCATCTCGTGGGCCAGCGCGGTGTTCGATATGTTCGCGGGTGCGGATAGCCCGATGGATCTGAAGGAAGACCAGGCGACAGGTGAACGCGTGTCGCAGCTGACGGAGGAGTACAGCAAGGCGCTGGATGAAAAAGCTGGCAATCCCGGATTCCGCTGCATCGCGCGGGTCGTCACCTCCGCGCAAAGTCATCCGCGTGCCGAGGGGCTGCTCGAAGGAGTCATTGCCTCGTTCAGCCAGTTCAACAGCATTCAGGGCAATCACTGGCATCACCCGCGGTTCATGCTCCCGAGGTCCGTTGTCGCCGGCTTCGTTCGCCGCTCCCCGCGCAGGACGATTCTCCAGGCGCTGCGATTCCGCAAAATGCTGCTCGGCACCGCGGAGCTCACGAGCTTCTGGCACCTGCCGAACATCAAGTACAACAAGATGGAGACGATCAAGTGGCAGAACTTCAAGCTCGCTCCCTCCCCCAAGAATATCCCCGATGAAGGCATGTTCCTCGGCGTCAACGCCTTCCGCGGCGAGAAGCGCAAGATCTTCATCAAGAACGAAGACCGCTTCCGCCACTTCTACATCATCGGACAAACGGGTACGGGAAAATCGTCGATCATGCAGGTAATGGCCCGCCAGGACTTCAACCAGGGAAAAGGCCTCTGCGTGGTGGATCCGCACGGATCGTTGATCGAGGACCTGCTCCCTTACATTCCCCGTTCGCGTGCCGACGACGTGATCTACTTTAACCCCGCCGATACCGAGCGCCCGCTGGGCCTCAACCTGCTCGAAGGCAAGACGCCGGAGGAGAGGGACCTCATTGCGCTCGATGCGATGAACATGATGGTGAAAATGTTCGGTGAGGAGATCTTCGGCCCCCGCATCCAGGACTACTTCCGTAACGGCTGTTTGACGCTGATGGAAGACGAAGAGGAAGGCGGCGCGATCACCGATCTCGTGCGGCTCTTTACCGATGATGAGTGGATGAAGTACAAGGTCGCGAAGGTGAAGAACCCGATCGTCCGCTCCTTCTGGGAAAAGCAGATGGCCGCGACCGGCCAGCGCGAAAAGCAGGAAATGATCCCCTACTTCGCGGCCAAGTTCGGGCAATTTACGACCAACACGCTGATCCGCAACATCGTCGGCCAGACGAAGAGCGCATTCGATATCGCCGACTGCATGAACACGGGGAAGATTCTGTTGATGAACCTCAGTAAAGGTCTCATCGGCGATATTAACTCCACGCTGCTCGGCTTGATGGTCGTCAACAAAATCCAGGTCGCTGCGATGCGCCGGCAGCGCGAGGACGCAAAAACGCGCCGGGACTTCTTCCTCTACATCGATGAATTCCAGAACTTCGTGACGCCCTCGATCGAATCGATCCTCTCCGAGGCTCGCAAGTACCGCCTCGGGCTTGTGCTCGCGCATCAGTACATCGACCAGCTCGAGAAGGAGAGCAAGCTCAGCGGCAATGTGAGTTTGAAGGGCGCCATCTTCGGCAACGTTGGCACCATGATGTTCTACAAGATCGGCCCGCAGGATGCCGAAGTCTGCGCCAAGGAAATGGCGCCGGTCTTCACCGAGCAGGATCTGGTGAACGTCGAGGCATTCAAGG
Source organism: Candidatus Peribacteria bacterium (assembly GCA_023245765.1). Taxonomy (GTDB): domain Bacteria; phylum Patescibacteriota; class Gracilibacteria; order Peribacterales; family Peribacteraceae; genus JABFSS01. The sequence continues at coordinate 21,493 of JAHFJP010000004.1, read as the reverse complement.
GCGCGATGAAACTCAGCGTCGATGGCCAGCCCAGCCGCCCCTTCAGTATCGACGTTCCGCGCCCGTGGACGGATAAGACCTACCCGAAGGATCCGCAGGCGGCCGAAGCGTTCAAGCAGCTGAGCCGGCTCAAGTACGGGCGGGCGAAGGAATTCGTCGATCGGGAGATTATTCGGAGAATTGGGGCGTAGTTGTTTGTGCGTTCCTCGTACGTTCGCGCCGCCGGCGCGATCTACCGGGATGACATTTTTTGTGAACGCATTTTCGCGGATGTAGGGGCGTTGCATGCAACGCCCCTACGGTGTGGATGCGTTTTGTAGGGGCGCAGCATGCTGCGCCCCTACGGGCGTACGAGGAACTGGACCACAACCAGCCAGACTGAAAATTTCCCGCACGCGCTTCTTCGTAGCACTCATCAATCGAAGCGAACCGCAGAACATCGGCGTATCCGCAAAATACCGGTCACGGAGAAATTTCATCCAGGAAACGGGGCGATGCTCCATACCGGCATACGACGCACCGGGACTCAGTTCCAGTTGCCATCCATCTCTCCACAAATTTTTGCCGCCCATGATGAGCATATCGACGGCGCATTCCTGCGGTGTGCAGCCGTTTTCCTTGCGGAACGCCGCGGCATCGTACCCTTTGATCCCCTGCATGCTCAGAATCATGCACTTGAGAGGAAACCGGTCGTCCACGAACATCGAGTCGTTATCCCGATACATCAACCAGAGGAACACCGCCGGATCATTGGTCTCCGCGTCGCGAAAAATGACAAACGGGGCGTCGCCCTGAGCCTTGCTGACATGTCCGTCGGGAAACTTCCACGAATCGGCTTGTTCGGCAGTGAGAGGAAATCCGATGAGTTTTTCCATCGCGCCGACATGAGCATCCTTGCATGCATAGATGTGTTTCCAGTCGACCGTATCCTTGCTGATTCTCTTCACGTCCACATCACCGGTTTTGAAGACGATGAAGACCTCCGTTTTGCTGTTCCCTGATACGACATCGTAGAGTGTTTTTGGAGGATCAGGATTTTCGGTAATGTGAATATCTGTGGTGATGGAATTTTCGCCGATAGTGGAAGATGAATTCTGCATTGAAGCATGAATGGTCCTATCTCTCACTCCATAACTCCTTCACGCGCTTCCGGTTGGTATTCACGGCATGGTACGTCACGTAGTCCGAACTTTCACCGAACGGCGACGGCATGGGCTGCCTCGAAAAAAACCGGTCGCGGATCCAGTTGTAGCGACCCGGTTCGAATCCCATCTTGAAGCTCATGGGATTCTTGAGCAGCAAGTCCTAGCCCGCACGGTAGAGGGATTCCCAGCTTCCGATGATGTGCGCCACGACCGCTTCCAAATCGACATGTTTCGTATCAACATTCTGCACGAGTTTTAACACGCAGAGTGGATTGGGGCTGTCCGCATCCCCACTGACGTACATGCTGTTCGCGACGGCGATATCCTTCTGGCCTTGGGAGAAGATCGTGAAGTCCCCGGGCCACGACCCATCATAAAAATCAAAGAGTTTGTCTTCACGCACCAGAAATCTCGACGGGGAGTAGAGCCGCACGACATGTTCGGCAAGAGCCTCTTTCTGCTCACCAGAACAGCGAACTCCCTCCAACAGCGTTTTTCCCGTGGCGAGAGCAGAGCCCCGCGAAGGTTCCGGCAGCGCAGAAGCCGCCGCCTCCAATCTCAGCCGTTGCTCTGCTTCAGGTGCGTTCATGGGATTATCGCATGGCGACAGTTTCCACCGGCTCCGCCCGGATGATCAACCGCGACTTGTTGCTCCCGACGGGCCAGCAGGTGTAGAGGATCAGCTCTTCGCCCTGGCCGGCAAACGGAGCGCGGTCATCTGGTCTGATCTTCTGTTGCCCTGTGACGCTATAGGCGTAGAGGTGCCCGTTGTAGGTGACGTAGACCTTGTCGCCCTTCTTAAGCTTGTTCACCTGCGTGAAAATTTTCGTAAACTTCGAGACGTCCCACGCATAGCCGCTGCTGTGGCCGTAGATCATGATCTTTCCACCGCGGCCGGGGTAACTGAACAGGTGCCCCACGCCGCTCTTGAGCGGCTCGAGCAAGCCGTTTTTGCTCACAGAATCTTCCGGATGACTCACCTGCATGTCGCGAATGCCGAGCGACGGAATCGTGATGGCGAAGTTCTGTCCGGACGCATACTGCTCGATTTCACTCTGATCGGCCGTGGGAGCGGCGACAATCACCGGCCCACCCACGGGAATATCCTGCGATGCGCCAGTGGCAACCGCGCTGCCCGCTTGCTGGGGCGCACGGACAGGATCGGGGAAAACGGCGAGTCCATCACGCGTGACCGTCTCCATCCGGCTGACCATGTCTTGGAATTGCGCGCGTGTGATCGGTTGGCCGATCGACATCGTTCGTGGTGAGGCGATGAGACGTTTGGCAAGCGCTCCGCGCACAAACGGCGCGAACCATTCGGTATCGCTCTCGACCCGCAGCCCACTCTGATGGTAACTGCGCATGAGGAGCGTGATCGCCTCCTCGACCGGCACGGGATCGTGCGGCCTGAGGGTGCGATCCGGGAATCCCGATGTCACTCGGGTCGTGAAGGCGACTTCGGCGTACGGCGCGTACCACTCGTCGCGCGCCACATCGATGAAGAGCGGTTGCTTGGACAGTCGTGACTTGGTCTTCTCCACCTTGCCTCTCGTCTCCTCTCGCGCGTCGAGCAGCACCTGGAGGAGTTCCACGCGACTAATCTGCTGACTACCGGTATCCTGGGCACTGGCAACAGGAACAAGAGCCGCTGAATACAGGACGAGAACGCCGAAGGTGAGGAGGCGAAGACGCATGGAAAGGATTGCTATTTTAAGTATTTTCTTTAATTTTGTCAATTACAGGCTCATTTGAAGATTATGGCTTCTAAATGGCTTTTCCTTGATGCATACTGCCCCTGAAAATGCCTCTTAGAATAGGAATCGTCGGCCTCCCAAACGTGGGGAAATCCACGCTGTTTAACGCGCTCACGCGGAGTAAAGGCGCACAGGCGGCCAACTATCCCTTCTGCACGATCGATCCGAACATCGGCATTGTCGAAGTTCCCGATGAACGCCTGAAGGTTCTCACCGATCTGGTGAAGCCGAAAAAGACGATTCCCGCAGCAGTCGAGTTCGTCGATATCGCGGGACTCGTGAAAGGCGCCTCGGCAGGAGAAGGCTTAGGCAATAAATTCCTGAGCCACATCCGCGAAGTCGATGCCATCTGCCACGTAGTCCGCGTCTTTGAAGGTGGCGACATCATTCACGTCGACGGGAGCGTTGATCCCAAGCGCGACCGGGAGACGATTGATACCGAACTCGCGCTCGCGGATTTGGACACAATCAAGAAGCGGATTGATCGGGTGCAGGGCGGCGCGCGCACTGGCAACAAAGAAGCAAAACTGGAACTGGCCGTCGCGGAGAAGATCAAAGCCGTTCTGGAACAGGGTAAACCGGCATCGACCATCACCTTCGACAAAGATGAACGGCCGCTCGCGGAAGGCATGCAGTTGATGACACTCAAGCCGGTGATTTTCGCCGCCAATGCATCGGAAGAACAGATGAAGTCGCTCAATCTTGATGAGGTCCGTAAGCGCCTTCAGCTTTCGACTGACGATGAACTGGTGATCATCAGCGCCAAGATCGAAGAAGATCTGCAGGACCTGACTCCGGACGAAGCGAAGACCTTTTTGAAAGACCTCGGCGTCGAATCCTCCGGGTTGGACAGACTGATTCGCGCCGCCTATCACCGTCTCGGGTACGCCACGTACTTCACGGCGGGACCGGAGGAAGTGCGCGCGTGGACGATCCATATCGGATGGACCGGACCACAGGCAGCAGGCGTGATTCATACGGATTTCGAACGCGGATTCATCTGCGCAGAGACAATTTCGTACAAGGATTTTGTTCAGTATGGTTCTGAATTGAAAGCCAAAGAAGCGGGGAAGATGCGACAGGAAGGGAAGACGTACGTCGTGCAGGACGGCGATGTGATGCACTTCCGATTTAACGTATGAACGATCCCGGAGAATTCTCCGATGGCTGCATGAGCGACAAGAATCAGCATGATCTCAATGTTGTGACGTTACGCAAAGGTGAAGAGTTTCACATATTCGTTTTTGACCAGGATGCTGCTTCTGCCAGAAAACTCGACGAGCATCTCGACGAAACCGCGAGAGATCCGAAAATGAATGTTAGTTGGTTTGACGTGGCGGTCATCAGAATGAACGCACGTAAATTGATGAAGCAAACGAAATCAGACATGATTCTTCCCACCGAACCTCCTCATTCCCGATGACCTTCATCGCCCGCGAAGAGCCCTTCATCTGCGGACACTGCGGAGCATCGGTTGCTCCCCTCCTCCGCGGGACCTACAGGAATCACTGCCCCCACTGCCTGTGGAGCAAGCATGTCGATGACGAGGGCCCCGGCGATCGGGCTTCCCTCTGCGGCGGAATGATGCGCCCAGTCGGGCTGGATCAAACGGGAAAGAAAGGCTGGATGGTCATTCATGAGTGTTTGACGTGCGCGAAACGGATCCCGAATAAGTTGGCTGAGGACGACCAATGGGAAGGGCTCAACGAAAACTTGCATTCCGCATGAAGGACAGTACGATTGGTCGCGATGCACATCTTTTGATGCGCAGCTCCTCTTCCCGTGTCTCTCATGCACCGCTTCGTTCTCATCCTCTCGGTTCTCGGCCTGCTCATCTTGACTTCCTGCGGCGGAACCGGTGCCATCACTGTCGAGAACAGCAATGGAAAAGTCATCGGGGAGATCCAGGTACAGGCGGCACAGACAGCAACTATTCTCAACACTCACGGCGACGTGCGGGGGAAGGTCCGAGGCACCGTGATTCGCGACGATTCGGGCAAGCACGTGGGGACCGTGGTGGAGCAAGACGGACATGTCATGATCGAGGATGCAAACGACAACCCCGTCGGCACGCTCGAGAACGGCATCGAGTGCTACGGCAAGGGGAAGGAGGTTCTGGGACGCATCACCGCAGAAGTTGATGCATCGACGGCAGCGGCGGCGTGTCTGCTGTTCTTCCTCCAATAAACGGGAACCCTCTCCCTCCGCCCGAGCGGAGCGAGGGCGCGGAGGGAGAGGGCAGGGTGAGGGTGGCGGAGCATGACCAAGAGACCCTCATCCCTACCCTTCTCCCTTTGCGAAGGGAGAAGGGCCCGCGAGTGAATCCTCACGCCGCCTTCTTCCGCGAGGTCTTCTTCGATAAATCCTGAAGTTTTATTGTGGGTGACGCGCTCTGCAAAAATTGCGCCACGTACCGGTCGCTGAACGCTGGCTTGAGCGGAATTTTCTCCTGCACGTTGCCTTCGGGAACCGCCACGAGCTGATCATCGTGCGTTGAGGGATGACTGGAGACCGCCAGCATGAATTTGCCTTGCTGTAGCGCTTTCTTGAGTTCTGGACTGAGCTTCTGGACGTCCATGACGGCCTCAATCCCCTGCTCCCGCACGTCCTTCTCGCACTGACCCTTGAGCCGCTCGCGCAGCTTCTCATCCGTCTGCAGCTCAAAGCTGAGCTCGGCCAGCTGCTCGCCGCGCTTGAGTTCTTTCTCCAAATCCTCCGGACCTTTGACCTTCTCCCGCAGGCGCTCGTACGCCTCGGGGCTCATCATCTGCTTGAGCTTGCGGCGCTCGTTGCTGGGAAGGTTGTCGAGGAAAGAGTCGGACATAGAGCGAGTATAGGCAACCGAGGCAACCGACGAAACCGAAGCAACCGACGATCCTCGGTTCCCTCGGTTACATCGGTTTCTTAGGAACACCCCGACGTCGCCCCACAATCCAGACAAACCTCACAACTCCCATTCCTCTTCAATTTGAAGCTCCCGCACCCGCTGCACATGGACCCCGTATAACCCTGGAGCTTCGCGTTGCTAATCTTGTCTGTGCTGTGCTCGACGTCACTGACGGCCTGTGTGAGTTCGGTCTGGGCTTTCTCTTCTGTCACCATGGAAAAGTCCATCGCAACGGAAGATCCTTCGTCGACCACAGGCAACCGCATCGCGAATGCTTCCTTGCTCTTGCTGCCGATTGCGTACGCTTTGTCGACGAGCTCGCCGTTGTGGAACTTCTTGGCTTTGTCCTTCGTGAGGAACTTGAGCGCCATCCAGCGGCCGAGGTAATCCATGACAGAGCGGACGATTGGGATTTCCTTGTTGGCCGTCATACCCATGGGTTCAAAGCGTGCGCCGACGAGTTTCTCGCAGAGACTTTCGAGCGGCACACCGTACTGGAAGTTCATCGAGAGGCTGATCGCTAGCGTATCCATCACGCCGGAGAGTGTTGAACCTTCCTTGCTCATTTTGATGAAGATCTCGCCCGGCGCGCCATCTTCGTACATGCCGACATGGATGTAGCCCTCGTGCCCGGCAATGCTGAACTTGTGGGCAATCGCGAGCCGTTCGTCGGGCAATTTCCTGCGTCTCGGAACCTCTTTTATCACGATCTTTTCGACTATTTTTACCTCCGCAGGTGGAACACCTGCGCTGGAATCTTTGAAATCTTTCGTGTCGGATTTATTGCTGAGCACCTGACTCATTTTTGAACCGTCCCGATACAGGGCATTCGCCTTGATCCCGAGCTTCCAGCTGAGGAGATAGGCATTCTTGCAGTCCTCGATCGTCGCTTCGTTGGGGAGGTTGATGGTCTTGCTGATCGCGCCACTGATGAACGACTGACACACGGCCATCATCCGGATATGCCCCTCGGCGCTGATGAAGCGCTTGCCCGTCTTGCCGCACTTGTTGGCGCAGTCGAAGACCGGGAGATGTTCATCGCGCAGGAGAGGCGCACCTTCGACCGTCATGTGTCCACAGATGACGAGGTTCGCCTCGTCGATCTGTTCCTGGGTGAATCCGAGTGCCTTGAGGAGATTGAAGTTGAAGTCAGCGGTTTGATCGGCCGTGAAGCCAAGACGTTCCATCGTCTTGTCGCCGAGCGTCCATTTGTTGAAGGCAAAGCCAATCTCGAAGACCTGTGAGAGGTTTTTCTCCACTGCGGCAATATCCTCGTCGGTGAAGCCCTTCTGTTTGAGACTGACGCGGTTGATGTGCGGGGCGCCTTCGAGACTGAGCGTTCCCATCACGTAGCGCATGATGTCGCGCACCTCGGCCTCGCTGTAGCCGAGTGCCTGCATCGCGGGGAAGACTGATTGGTTTGCGATCTTCATGTAGCCGCCACCGGCGAGTTTTTTGAACTTCACGAGCGCGAAGTCGGGCTCGACGCCCGTGGTGTCGCAATCCATGAGGAGGCCGATCGTGCCCGTGGGGGCGATGACGGTGACCTGCGCGTTGCGGTAACCGTATTTTTCACCCTTTGCGAGCGCGCGGTCCCATGCTTCTTTGGCGGCATGGAGGAGATCGTCAGGACAATCGGCGGCCTGGATGCCGACGGGCAGCACGTGGAGATTCTCGTATTCGCGCGCCGGCGCGTTGTAGGCAGCCCGGCGGTGATTACGGATGACTTTGAGCATGTGGTCACGGTTTTTATTGTAGCCGGGAAAGGCGCCAAGGAACTGCGCCATGTCGGCCGAGGTCGCGTAGCTCTCGCCGGTGAGAATCGCCGTGATCGCGCCACAGATCGCGCGTCCCTTAGGCGAATCGTAGGGAATACCCATCTGCATCAGCATCGCGCCGAGATTGGCAAATCCGAGGCCGAGTGTCCGGAACTTGTAGCTGAGCTCGGCGATTTCTTTGCTGGGGAACTGCGCCATGAGCACCGAAATTTCGAGGACGATGGTCCACAGGTGCACCGCATGGATAAAGCGCTCGATTTCGAAGGTTCCATGCTCTTGGTTATAGAACTTGAGGAGGTTGATCGACGCGAGGTTGCACGCCGTGTTATCGAGGAACATGTACTCGCTACAGGGGTTGCTTGCGTTGATCCGGCCATCCTCCGGACACGTGTGCCAGTCGTTGATCGTGGTGTCGTACTGGACGCCGGGATCGGCACACGACCACGCGGCGTAGCTGATCTGATCCCAGAGATTGCGTGCCTTGAGCATCTTCTTGGGAACAGGTGCGCGTCCTTCGGTAGCGGCCTTTTTGAGTTCCGTGCGCCACGTGAGTGCCCAGTCGCCGTCGTGTTCGATTGCTTCGAAGAACGCGTGCGGGATGCGGATGGAGTTATTGCTGTTCTGACCCGAGACCGTGAGGTACGCCTCGCCGTTAAAGTCGGTGTCGTAGCCGGCCGCGGCCATCGCGGCGACTTTTTTCTCTTCGTTGACCTTCCAGTTGATGAATTCCTCGATATCCGGATGGTCGAGATCGAGACAGACCATCTTGGCCGCGCGTCGCGTGGTGCCCCCCGATTTGATGGCGCCTGCCGCACGGTCCCCGATCTTGAGGAAACTCATGAGCCCGGAACTCTGGCCGCCGCCCGAGAGCGGCTCGCCGGCGCTGCGCAGCTTGCTGAAGTTCGTGCCCGTGCCGGATCCGAACTTGAACAAGCGCGCCTCGCGGACCCACAGATCCATGATGCCCCCCTCGTTGACCATGTCATCATCGACGGATTGAATGAAGCAGGCATGGGGCTGGGGGTGCGTGTAGGCATCCTCGCTGCGGCGGACCTCCCCCGTCTCCGGATCGCAGTAGTAGTGCCCCTGGGACGGGCCCGTGATGCCGTAGGCAGTGTTGAGGCCGGTGTTGAACCACTGCGGGCTGTTGGGGGCCGCCATCTGGTGCGTCAGCATGTGGCTCAGTTCGTCTTCGAACGCCTGTGCATCGAGTTTGGATTCGAAGTATCCGTGCGTCTCGCCCCAGTGCCGCCAGCAGCCGGCCAACCGCCGCACCACCTGTTTGACGCTGCGCTCTGGCCCCGTGATGACCTCCCCTTTGTCGTTCTTCAGAATGTTTCCCTGCGCATCGAATTGGGGCACTCCCGCTTTGCGAAAGTACTTGCTGACGACGATATCCGTCGCCACCTGGCTCCAGTCGGCGGGGATCTCGGCCCCCTGCATTTCGAAGACGACCGACCCGTTGGTATTCATGATTTTACTGGTCCGCTTTTCGTAGACGACATGCTCCAGCGGATCGCTCCCGACAGTCGTGAAGACGCGCTTGATGGTGAGTGCTTTATGATGACCCACGTCCTTCTTCCCACGCGGGGTTTCGACCGTTTCTCCCTTCTTTAAACGCTGGATAACCCCCTCTTGTCCGAGTCCGCGGTGAGAAGATTTGGACGCAGCGGAAGAGGACGAGGGGTTCATACGAACGAGGGGAAATGGGGAAGGACGCCCGGCTATCGGATGAGCCGACCAAACACAATATGTAGGGCATCGAGGGGAACAACGACACAAGGTATCGAAGTGCGGAGCTTCGTGGAAGCATTTTTGCCTTATTATTGCTCGACACGCGGACGGAAAGTTTTCCACGTCACACTCTGTCCGAAAATGATCAGAATATTCCGAAAAAAGTAACCGACGAAACCGAAGAAACCGACGATCCTCGGTTACCTTGGTTACGTCGGTTTCCTCGGTTTCCTTTCGTGACTGGATCAACCGCTTCCACAAACCTACACTATAATCATGAAGATCCTCCTCCTCGTGGCCGGCACCAACGACCCGAGCAACAGCGATTTCCTCGCAGATCGTTTCGCAGAGGGAATCGGCAGCGGTGCGGAGCTCAACAAGATCCGTCTGAAGGATCTCTCGATCGATCACTTCCAGATGAAGTACTACGACGCGGCAACCGATCAGGGGGAAGATTTTCGCCGACTCCAGGAACTCGTCCAGAAGAGCGATGGCGTGGTGATCGCAAGCCCCATCTGGAACTTCGGCGTACCGGGTCATCTCAAGAATCTGATCGACCGCATGGGGAGTTTCTGCCTGGAGCCCGAGACCCGGTCACTTGGCATGCTCAAAGGGAAACCCTTCTTCTTGATCTACACCGGTGGATCCCCCTACCCCGCCTGGACCGGCCTGCAGAGGCGCACAGTCAGTCATCTTCCCGTGAGCATCCGCTACTTCGGCGGCGTCGTGATCGGCACCCATTACGAAGGCCGCTGCACCAAGGGCAAGGGCCAATTCGGCATGGTGGTCGACTGCCGCGCCGATTCCATCGCGAGCGTCAAAGCCCAAGGCAAGCACTTCGCGGAGGTGGTGAAGACGTTTGCGGAGACGGGCCGACTCCCCTTCCGAGAACGGTTCCTGGTCTGGCTCTTTAAGACGGGCCAGAAGCTCAAACGGCGACTGGGGCTCTGAGATTGTTTGACTGGCGAGCAGAATATCCATAATGTCCCGGTCCTTTACCGATCATCAATTGAACATACTTGTTGAATCAACAGAGGGACTCCATCTCAACGGCAAAATTGATGCAGCACCCAAAACGGCAGAGACAATATTGTCGCGGGCTGATGCTGCTTTTCGGACGCTCGACTTTCTGTATCACAATCGTATCGTTGATGTGATTATCGAAGATGATGAAAAGAGCGCCGTCGTTCAGATCAAGATTGCAGGCAGATCTGAGCCTATCACTACATGGGTGACGATAGATGACTACAGAATTGAAGGGATCAAGGGAAGTGCAAAAACTGCAATCATGCAGCAGCTTGATATGGCTCTGAAGGGGTATCGTCTTGTTCCCATGCATTCAAAAGAAACAGGTACGCCATTACAGGAACCTGCCAACGAGATGAATGGCTTCGTCCACCAAGAGCGCCCTCTGGAATTCCTTCCATGTTCTGCTGCCACCTTCGACGAGGATTGATGCTATTCCCGGGAATGTTGCCGTGGGCGTTATGAGCACACGCCAAAGCGCCTCCCAGTTGAATGCATCGTCATGCATGGGGAGCGAAACGAGATGAACTCCCCGTCCGCCTAGAGTCAGGGCCTTTTCATCCTGTTCTTGCCCTTCGTTGAAGCAGATAATCGTCCTCTCCGGCGTATCAGTCACGACCTTTGCATCCATCGGAATACGGCACTGCGGATCCAATACTATTCTGTAGGGATTAATGAAATTATTTTCATTAATTTTATCTTCATTAAGCCCTTCCATTTGAGAAAATTTCACTATTTGAGCAAATCTGATATTCAATAGAGGATTATCGGAAATAATTGATCCTACACCGACCAATATCGCGTCATGGCGGGCACGAAGGAATGTGTGGGACCAGGCATCTTGATCGGCAGAGGTGATCTTTTTGAAGGATCCATCGTCATTGCTGATTGCCCCCTGTGCATCACGAGCTTGCTTGAGTGTGATCCACGGCCTGCCCTTAGTACGTAGCGAGACGAATCCCCTATTCATACGCTCACACAGAGCGCGCTCCAGAGGACCGATGACGTTGATACCAGCTGCCCTGAGAGCCTGCACTCCCTGACCGCTAACACGAGGGTCTGGATCGAGCATTCCGTAGACGACCGTTTTGATGCCTTTCTCGATCAATAAATTTGTACAAGGTGGAGTCTTACCCTGATGACAGCATGGTTCTAGATTCACATACAAAACGTCCTCAGGAAGGATTTCACCGGTGTACGCATCCAAGAGTGCCCGCTCAGCATGGGACGCTCCGTAGGCGGCATGGAACCCCTCGGCGATGATCATCCCCTGACGGACGAAGACGGCCCCCACCAGGGCGCCATTGCCGACCCTGCCGCGACCACGGGAGGCGAGGTCCAGACACCGGCGCATGAACTCTGGATTGACCATGCAGGCATCATAGATGACCCCGGAAAACGCCAGTATCACTGTTTTACCACGGTGGTATTTTGAGATAGAGATACTGGCTCCCAGATTCAAAAAATCTCGAAGCCAGTGCTCGCTTTTAGAGACAAGCTCCCCAGGAACAACGAGTGCCCAGAGAGCTTGTCTCAGATCTCTGAGACAGCTCGATATAGCATTATGTTTTTCTATTTCGATATGTTTTCCTCCAATCTTCTTCGTTCAATGCGATACCGATATTGGGTCTTTTTTGAAAGTTCTGAATATAGAAGGCCTTGAGAAAACCATAGGTATCAAACCCAACGACGACATTGTTTCCAACCTCGTAGAATGGCGGAGCAGTGAGGGCATCCCTTATCGGCTCCGAAGTGCCTGACCGGACAAACCTGTCATTCCCCAGTGCCCGCGGTCCTCCGGATAATACGTTGATGAGAAGGAATCGGGTCAAAACGCGTGCCGAAAGCGTTCTCCAGAAGTACTCATCATTCTCAATCTCCAGAGGTTTGCCGAAAGAACTTTCGGGAATGAGAAGTGTTTTCTCTCCTGCTTCTTCTTTTTCCTTGGACTGCAAGACGTCATCCTTCCACCAATCACCCTTGAGCAGAGGGCGTATGCGATCGAGATTGCAAAGAACGGGTATCGAAATCGCGGGATCAAGAAATCGGTATACACCGTTCTCGCATTGCACGCCTCGTTCAACAGCTATTGTCAGAGCAGCATCCGGATCATCTGGAAGGTCGTCTTCGATAGGCGGATTTAAAATAACATTGTATTTCATAAAAAGTTTGGTGAATAAAAATACTTATGTCGTCCTCCCGAAGAATGTCTGCCGGGACTTTTCGGAGAGCGCGATACCGGGCTTGGTATTGAAGTTGAGTGTGATGAGGATCCGTTCGCCGGCTTCGACGGGCGTCACTCTGTGCAGTGACTTGTTGCCGCGGAAGAGCATGAGTCCGCCTTCATCGAGGGACTTGCGCTGCGGGGGGACTTCGCCATCGATACACTGGCGGACAAGCTCGTAATTCTCGTCGCCATCATCGTCGTAGCGCATGTCGGTGAAGTATTCGTAGTCACCGCCCTTTGTCGGCTTCTTCACGAGGAGCGTGATGGCGAAGTCGGCGTTGTCGAAGTGCCATTCGAGCGCGTCGCCTGGATCGTAGTAGTTGATGTTGATGCTTGAGAGCGCGTCGGCGTAGGGATAGAGCACCTGCAGCTTGAGGAGCTTGCAGAGAAAGCTGCGGAACGCGGGGGAATCGTAGAGCGTCCGCAGAGCGGAGCTGCGGGGAATCTTGTCATCCGGAATGCAGCCTTTGGTCGTCTTGAATTTGCGGTTACGCGGCGAATCGTCGGGGAAATTCGGATCTGTGGGGAGGATGTACAGGTTATACGCGGACGAGCTGCGGAATGCGTCTGGCTTGAGCGCCGCGGCCTCCGCCTGGAGTTCTTTGATGGCCCGCGGGGAGAGAAAATCATTGAGAACCAGGATGCCTTCGCGGCTGAGTTCTTCGCCGAGCTTCGATGTATTTTCCGCGAAGAATTCTTCGCTGTATCGAGGACTCAGAATGCGAAAGACTTGATCGAGTTGTTGCGTTTTCATGGGATGAAAAAGTTAAGAAGTAAAAAAGACACCGAGTTCATATTCCTGACGGTCACCAGAGCTCGATACCACGTACGGAACAGTGGCAAATTCAACCGGGCTGTTCCAACTGCGCTGCAGAAGCTTCCAAAGCTCTTGGCGATCATCACGCGCATTCTTGCCGGGAACAACGCGCTTCTCGGGAGCTGTGTAGATGTTTTTTGTGCCCTGGAGACTGGGATTATCATCTTCAGCCACAATGGGTAAAAGAGTGGCAAGAATTTTTGCGGCATTGAATTTCGCCATGTTGTCGATAAGCATTTTGGGATTCACCAGACGATCAAGCGTCAGGACGGAGATGGCGGCTGTTCGATTATCCGCACCAATCGAGAGAGGCTGATCGATCAACCCGACTGCCATTCCAGCATTCTGTCGTTTTTTGTTGCGATTAAATTTCGCCACGAACGTCGGACTGATATCAATGCCAGTAACCTGAAGTTGGGGGTATTTATCTGCCAATGCACCCACGACATCACCGGGACCCGCACCCAAGTCCCCAACCCAGTTAGCGTTTCGAAGGAGACGCAAATCATCGATGAGTTGGATAAGTGACTGGGGTTCGGTGCTGTAGGTGCTTTCCGCTCCTTCGCGCTCGTAACGAGTAAGAGCTCTCAGAGCCATTGGTTTATCTTCGGGAGAAAGTTTGTTGATGAGTTCAAGTATGTATTCTTCTAGTGCGGCCTCATCGCTACCCGATCGAGGTCTGAAAGATTCAGAATCCATTGTGAAGGGAAGAAAGAAATAAATAGGTTAGAAAAGTTGATCCACGATGATGTAAAAGAGCCAAAAAAATCCCTCCAGTGTGGAGGGAATGATTTCGGCTTCCAGTAGGGCTCAATACAATTCAGAACTGGAGTTCAGCCGACGCCATCCTCTCCTCACCTGCGTGGGAGTGATGATGGGCATGCCGGTGACTCGTGAAAGTTCTGAACACGGGGGCAGGATAATCCCCTACTGTTACGATGTCAATGTATTAACACAGTAATACAGAGAGGGGAGTGAAAGACCGGGTAATTCTGTAAGTATCGATCGATTGCCGCGTCTACAGGGCATGCAACGCACTCCTCCCACACCACTGCTCTCACCACGCACCTGGCAGCGGACACTCCATTACGGCCGCTTCCGCCGCAACAGCGCCACTGTGAAACCCTTTATCTGGCTCGCCCAGAAGATGACGAACTGGCAGCGCACAATGCCGGTCGGGGTTATCCGTCAAAGCTCATAAACAGGCCCCTCAGGCCTTCTTGTCCAGATACTTCTGGAGGACCGATGCTGCCGCTTTGTGTTGGTCTTTACTGGCCTCCTGGGGGGCATGGAGCATCCGATGATGCCGGTGGACGTTGAGTGTCTTTCGATAACCTCCGGGGCCGTTTTCGATGAATTTGGCCACTCTTGTAACGGTCGTCGTGCTTGCACCTGTTAGGCGTGCAACTTCGCGGTAACTCAGGCCTTTACTCAGCTGCCGGGCAACCTCGAGACGCTCACCCCAGGCTTGGAGCTCACTGAGAGTCCCAACATCACGCAGGAAGTTGCCCATTTCCTCTTCGTTCTTGCACCCAAGAAGTGCCTGACACAGGGAACGAAACCACGGTTCCTTCTTGTAACTGTCTTCGGTGAAGCGTTTGCGGGTGGGCATAGTCCTAATGTTGATTGATAACTCGGCTCAAGAGAAGAGACATTTCATTTGCGAACTCTCCGTCTTTTCCGAAGCCGTGGGACAAGTTATGCAGCTCAGCCTGCGCTCTGGCGGGATCATTTCCGACGCGATCCAGGATGATTGCAGCCGATTCTCTGCCCCAGGCCATACCATCGAAGTGATCCATAGATGCAAAATTGCTGCTCATCGTTTCGGGGGAAAAATGCCTGCCCGCCGAAGCTCGGCCGTGCGGCTACTGAATATACACACCGAGCGAAGGTGGGTCAATGTTTTATCACACTGGTACGAGCGGATTCGTCTGTCTGTTGCAAATTATTGACTAAATTAGAAAAATATCTTATTTTATTATTATGTTGTCCGTAGAAATCCAGCCCCTGCCGGCTGTCTCTCCGACTATTGAACATGAAATGAGTGGAAGGACGAATGATCTTCTCCGCGAAGAACTCGGAAGAGAGACAGCAATGCAGGAAGAACGTTGCTCCGACATGATACGGATGATTGGAGAACGCATAGGGGAAATCCGGGAGAAAGCACGTGCACTCGCACTCGAGGTGGAACTTCCTGATGTCACCTTGCCTCCGAAGATTGAAGACAAAGCCCAAAAAGCGAATATGGCGCTTTTTGAAACGATGTTCGATGAGATGAAAGAAGGCATTCCCACAGGGGAAGCGTCTGACGCAAAAGCACGTCTGGCAAAATTATTTGCTCTTAATCAAGAAACGACGTCGCTGTACGGATTTTTTATGGAGCGAGCGACGCCCGAAGATGTGCGGAATTTCTTTGCGCACGTGGAAAACATTCGGTCGATTCCCGACGATTTGGACGGGCCGCAAGGCAGATGGGGCATCTTCATGAACTTCTTGTACGAACTGAAGCTTCGCTGGCAAAAGAAAGAACTGCCATCTCGTCTACGCATTGAGGCACGGGAAAAGCTCGCCAAGTGCATCGACGATATCAAGATTTTTGTACTGGACTCCACCAGCAGAACGGCTCCGCTGCTGCTCTTTCAGAATGCAAAATTCTTTGATCGTGCCCAACCACACCTGCAGACACTTGCCCAACAATTGGAGGAGCTGAGTACATACCTGGACCAACCCGGGGCAAGCGAAAGGCAATCTCTCGAGGATGACATTCGCGCACTGCTCGATAGTTGCCGGAGAGCCCAAGAAGACCTTGAACAAGCGAAAAGACGTGTCGGGTCACTAGCACAAATCGTGGAACCGCAAGGCACAATGGGCAACGGCGAAATCAAAGTCCGCGTCGGAAAGTCCGGACAGAAGGTTTCCAAACATGCGGACAGCAGAATTGCGCAGCAGCGCAAACAGGAATTAGCCGATGCAAGGAAAGACGAAGCCACCAGCAACCGACGATTGCAAAATCGTCTGAACGAATTGGAAGACAAACGGCGGGAAATCGCCACATTCGACCCGAAGGCCGCCGCACAGGCATATGTTGCTGTCTTCCGCGGGCAGTTTGAACACACACTGGGTGCACTCGGAAAGATCGCGGAAGTCCCGGCAGATGGCGACTCCGAATTCTTGCAACCATGGACACGTGCATATCAGCAGATTCAACAGAGTACTGCACGGGAACACGCAGCTCCTGTCCTCGAACAGTTTCCCCTGTGGATCCGCAGACTGTACTGCAAGGAAATGGAGGCGCAGGAAAGTTATGCCAAAGCAGCAAAAGGAGACGCGAATCGTTATAGATCATTGCGAGATCAGGGCTTTGCTCAATTCGAAAAAGAGTACTTAGAATTGCTGAAGAGTTTTTGCCAGGAACTGGGACGGTACTTGCACAGACACAACGAGACAGTGCGATCACAGATGATCCTGCTCATTCGCCAGGGTATTGGTTCCATGCGCATGCCCGTACCCAAAGGATACGTGGTCGAGAAGATTCTCATTCGCTGCAGTCACACCGTCGAGCAACGCCAGGCCAAAGCCTTGCGCATGGTCGATCGTGCTGTCGTGGAAGCACAAATACTCGACAAAAATAAGGAAATCAGCCGACGTGAATCCTCTGCCCCCACGCCGCCGACAGAACAACCCTCCACTGTCGCGTAGACGCAGAGCAAGCCTCTTACTTGCCGCCCGCCCGCGCTGCTCCCTCGTACGCTCCCGGCTCCGCCGTGAGCTACTCGGGATGACAGTATTACTTTCCTCCAGCCCGTGCAGCTATAACTTCATCTGCCTTGTTCTTCGGCACTTTGGCGTAGTGGCTCGGCTCCATCGAGTAGCTCGCGCGGCCCTGGGTCATGCTGCGCATATCGGTGGCGTAGCCGAACATTTCACTCAGCGGCACGTGGGCCGAGACGACCTTGGCCATGCCGCGGTCGGAGGTGTCGAGTACGAGACCGCGTCGGGCATTGATATCGCCCATGATGTCGCCGAAGAAGTTCTCGGGACACACGACTTCGACCTTCATGACCGGTTCGAGGATCACGGGATCGGCTTTGCGTGCGGCAGCCTGCAGACCGATGGAAGCGCACATTTTGAAGGCGAATTCGTTGGAGTCGACGTCGTGGTAGGAACCGTCCGTGAGCGTCACTTTCACGTCGACCACGGGGTAGCCAGCGAGGATGCCGCGACTCATGCCCTCCTGGAAACCCTGGTCGCACGGCTTGATGAATTCGCGGGGGATGCGGCCGGAGACGATCTCGTCGACGAATTCGTAGCCTTTGCCAGGCTCCTGCGGTTCCAGGGTGAACACCACGTGACCGTACTGACCGCGACCACCGGACTGCTTGATGTACTTCTCTTCGTGTTCGATCTTCTTCTGGATCGTCTCACGATACGCGACCTGCGGCTTACCGACGTTCGTTTCGACTTTGAACTCGCGCTTCATGCGATCGACGATGATATCGAGGTGCAGTTCGCCCATGCCCGAGAGAATGGTCTGACCGGTTTCTTCATCGGACCGCACGCGGAGGGTCGGATCTTCTTCGGTGAGCTTCTGGAGAGCCACACCCATCTTCTCCTGATCGGCCTTGGTTTTGGGCTCGACCGCGAGCGAGATCACCGGCTCGGCGAAGGTGATCGATTCGAGCTTGATGGGGTGCGCGTCATCGCAAATGGTATCGCCCGTGCGCGTGTCTTTGAGGCCGATGACGGCGCCGATATCCCCTGCTTCGATCTTATCGATTTCCTGACGGTGGTTGGCATGCAAACGCACGATGCGTCCAATGCGTTCACCCTTGCCGGTGCGGGAATTGGTCACCGCCGTTCCGGACTTGAGCACGCCGGAATACACGCGGATGAAGGTGAGGCGGCCCACGAACGGGTCCGTGGCGATTTTGAAGGCGATGGCGGCCATGGGCTCGTCATTGCTCGCTTTGCGCTCCTCTTTTTCTTCCTTCGGATTGGTTCCCTGTACGGGCGGAATATCGAGCGGACACGGCAGGTAGGCGACGACGGCATCGAGCACGAGCTGCACGCCCATGTTCTGGAGCGAGGAACCGCAGACGACCGGGTAGATTTTGTTCGCGACCGTCGCGATCCGGATCCCCCTGCGGAGTTCTTCGTCCGTGAGGGCGCCGTTCTCCAGGAACTTGTCCATGAGTTCGTTATTGCTGTTCTCCGCGACCTTCTCCATGAGTGTCATGCGGTACTCGGTGATCTGATTCTGCATCTCCTCGGGAATCGGGATCTCCTTGCGGATTTCGCCGTTCTTGCCTTCGAAGGTGTAAGCCTTTTTACCGACGAGATCGACGATGCCGCTAAACTCACTCTCGGCCCCGATGGGGAGCTGGATGGCCACCGCGTTCTTGCTGAGACGGTCGAAGATACTGCCGAGCGTCATGAAGAAGTCGCCACCGGTCTTGTCCATTTTGTTGACGAACGCGAGACGCGGAACGCCGTACTTATCCGCTTGTCGCCAGACCGTTTCGCTCTGCGGCTCAACCCCCTGGGATCCATCGAAGACCACGACTCCCCCGTCGAGAACGCGAAGAGAGCGTTCGACTTCGGCCGTGAAGTCCACGTGCCCCGGAGTATCGATCAGGTTGAGCGTGGCCTCGACCACATTGCCGTCGGGCATCGGAGCCTTCCACTGGCACTGTGTGGCAGCGGCCGTGATGGTGATGCCGCGTTCCTGTTCCTGTTCCATCCAGTCCATGGTCGCTTCGCCCTCATGCACTTCGCCGATCTTATGGACGCGGCCGGTGTAGAAGAGAATGCGCTCGGACGTCGTCGTCTTTCCCGCATCGATGTGGGCAATGATTCCGAAGTTGCGTACGTTTTTTAAGTCCATAGATCAAAGGGAATAGGATGCAAGGCATCCTCAAAAGCTGGGAGAGTGTAGGGAAAAGGGCTTGGGGATGCAATTGTCGTTTTGGCGCGCCGAAGTGCCCGGCTCCGTCTGCGGACTACGCCGCGGCATTCGGCTTAAGCTCAATTTTTTCATGGGCAATTTCGGCGTAGTGTCACCGAAGGCGCACGAAGCCGAATGGTGGAGCCAGGGGGAGTCGAACCCCTCCTCAGAGCTGTCAAGATCTGAGTCCTACCGTAGGACTGGCCCCATACACATTCGGCACAGCGCAGGGTAGTGAAAGATATTTGACAATGCGTTTTCAGGGCTCTATCCTGTAGTCAGCTGTCAAGGTCTGGGTTCCCTACCTGGGGACTCGAATTCCGCCTCCAAAGGGCGGTTTTCTTTGTGTCACAAAACTATAGTCAGTTTGGGATGTTCCACGACCCCATGGAACATCCGGGGTTGCCTTGCTGAAGAGGAAAACCAGGATTTCCGAAAAGTGATTTTTGAGGTCAGCGAATCTCACAGAAATACAACCCACTGAATCTTAGACTTTCCGTACGAAATAGCGTTCCATAAAAAAATTCTGAACGGCATTCACGATCCTCGCTCTCACCATGCGACCGAATGATACGCCTCTGACGATCAATGGATTGAAATCGACAATGGAGAGTGCGCGCGAATTGCCTCCATAACCGTTAACGAGAATGTTGGTCAATTCCGGCTGCAGCGATTCCGACTTCGACCAGAGCTCCGACGCATTCCGTGGACACAGGAGATTCGGGAAGCGACTTCCTAATCCCGACGCCATCCGTGTAAATGGAGCGATGCACAGCGTATCTATCAGACTGCAACGGTACGAACGCATGTGGGAAAGTATGCATTTCCATGCTCCTTCCAAGCCGATGAAATCAACGCCGATACCTTTGGCATCGAACAAGGCATGATGGTCTGCAAGCAACTCTTGATACTCATCGAACACTCCATCAACAAGAACAGAAGGATTGAGATGGGGACCATGTAACCTGCGCTGATGAATAACATATCCGTGTTCCTGTTCTTTTTCGATGGCTGTCTCCGCGATCCAACGTCCAAACGAACCACGTGCAACCCGAAGCTCTTCAACAATCTCACGATAGGTCCTGCTTCCCAACAAGCTTTTCCTCGGAATTTTTAACACGCGGGATTGATCATGAGGATGTACAAAAACCTCATGTTCGGTCCCCTCACCGATCTTCTCCAGACTTTGCCAGTCGAACGACATATTTGGTAGGATGAAGGCTTTTATCGACCCTCAAAAAGCTCAATCGCGCCGCGAATATCCTGATTACCGTTCCCATCAAAATTGGGAATCATCGTCTCTGCCACTCGGGCGCTCACGATGCCGACGAGCACTATGAGCTTCTCGAGACTCAAATATGAAAAATCAAAGTCGTCGCGGAATCCCAGATCGTAGAGACGATGCATCATGGATAATGTTTTCGCGCGATCAAACATGCCCTCGCTCATGGCACCCTTGAGCGTGTGCTGCTCTTGGTCAAACAGTTCCTCCGCTACCTGAAGTTCTTGTTTGCTGCGAGGGGGAGTCCACTGAGGTGCAGAGTTCATAGTTGCTCGAAAAAGGGCAGCAGCCTATAAGTGTTCCGAACGCTACGCAAGATTTTTCTCATTGCTCATCGAATTCCGACTCCAAAGGCGGTTTTCTTTTATCAATACTTCGATCTGAATAACGAGACCAGCTGTTGCGACTACTGCAACTGTGACTCAATTTTTTGCAGCAGATAACTGCGGACTCTCCTCAATTCTTCAATATCGGGATGCTGCAGGTCTTGGATAGTCCGCAGGGGAAATCTGCCACCACGTTGCCGGACGATTTCGGCGGTCTTTCCTGCGTTCCGATCGCGTTGATCAATGCCATTGGCCATAGGTCGAAGGCGGTGTTCCAATTGATTTCGCTCTTCGTAGGTAATGACACGCAAGCGTTCGGCATCAAAAATCTCATCCAGATAAGGATCGGGCTTGAGATTACCATCCCGATGTGCACACGAGGTATTTCTATCACGAACGTCTTTACTGCATAGAGCTTCTATAACGGATCTATTTTGAGACGCATGTTGAGCGACTCGCACTTCATGCACGTGCCCGCAATCTTCAGGCCATGTGCTCTCCACAATCCCATGCAAAAGTTTGAGGTCTTGCGTTCGGTCTTGTGGGCGAAAGCTGAGTGCATCTTTCCTTTGT
>JAHFJP010000063.1 GCA_023245765.1 Candidatus Peribacteria bacterium | reverse complement strand
ATCGGGCAGCCCACGGTCACGTGCACATCGGACGCACCAAGCTCGCACGCCTTGGCGAAGATCGCCGAAACTGCATGTTTGTCCATCAGACTATGATAGCACTTTTTGGTTTGTTTGTGAAGAACTTGGAGATCTCCTCAGGTTCAAAGAAGAGGATATATGCGGGGATCAGCGCCACGAACCACCAGATGGCGAGCAGGATCGCGATGCCGATGTGGAAGAGCGCTCCGCCCGCAAAGAACCACCAGCGCGTGCGGCGATGCCAGAGACCGAATGGGATGGTCACTTCGAATGCCTTGATGATCCAGTTGAGCGCGTCGTAATACACGACAGGAATGTTGAGTCGTGCAATCCACCACGCGGGTGGCGTCGCCCAGCGTCCGACAAACCCCCACGAGAGGACTTCGCCCCACTGCCATGCGGGGAGAATCAGTTTTTGCCACCCGACGCCGAAGTACGTCATCGTAATCTGCACAGCGAGGATGCGCTGCGGGAGAATCGAAATCGGCTCCCACGCGAGCCATGATCCCCGTCGCAAGCGCATATCGACGGAGAGAGTTTTCCCGCATCCGCTGAAGGTGAGCACGAGCATCGAAAAGAGAAACAGCCGGTCAAACGACGTACCGAACTGGAAGAGCGAGATAACCCAGTAATAGGCGTAGAGCAGAACGATCAACGCTGCAGCGACGCGCGTGAGCAGACCGACGGTGAAGCAGAGGAGAAGCGTCAGGAACGTGATGAAGACGAAGTATCCAAAAGCAGCAGAGGGGGGAGTGAAGACGACAGTGAGCAATTGATCCGGCGGATACAGCGGCATCAGCAGTCCCTCCCGCGAGTAGAGCATCGCCACGTACGGAAGCTGGATCCCGAAATAGAAGAGGAGGAACGCGCCGAAGATGATGCGGAAGATGGCAAGTAGATGCGGAGGAGTTTGCCGGAACCAGAAATGATTCCAACGGAATCTCACTCCCCCCTCTCCATGTCGCATGGAGAGGGGGGTTGGGGGGGTGAGGTGGCAAAGGATGGAAGAAAGAATCTTCATCGTGCAGTGGTAACAAGCTCACGCCTCGTGAACTCCGGAGTATGAAGATATTCATAGCCCGCCGGTGATCTGTCCCACTGGTCAAACCACACGCGGATCGCCTGGTACGACTTCCCCCGCGCGCGTTCACGGTCGAGCACGAGGAGCGCGAACTCACCGAACTTCCGGCGGTGGTCCAGATTTCCGAGGCGCTGATAGACGCGAAGGAACTTCCGCGCATTCTGTTCGCCGAAGATGTAGGGCATGTACGGATCGAGGTCGATCACCTCCCAGCTGCCATCGGAACGTTGCCCCTCGTAGATGAAGTCGCCGTTCCACGAGGTATCGCCCTGGTACGGCGCGATCATGCCGTAGCTCCAGTGCGTGACGGCTTCAGGGAGAAGTAACGCGACTTTGGTGAAGGTGAAGATGAGCGCCCCAGCAGTCACTGCCAGATAGATCAAGAGGACGGCCTGCTGGGGGAAAAAACGGGTCATTTGTTGTATTGTGATCCGGATGGCAGCTGCACTCAATCATGAACAGGCCGGGAAGCGAGTCATAAAACTTCGCGAGGAGATTTGGCGCCTGAACCGCGCGTACTTCATCGAGAACAAGTCTGACGTCTCCGAAGACGTGCGCGACGCGCTCAAGCAGGAACTGATCAAGCTGGAGAAGGAATTTCCCGATTTGGTGACGCCGGACTCCCCTACTCAACGCGTGGGCGCGCCACTCGACGGTCGGCTGCCGAAAGTCCGGCATCTGACGCCAAAGGAATCGCTGATGGACATTTTCGCGCATGAGGAGCTGGAGGAATGGATCGACCAGATGCGCCGCTCGCTCGGCACGGACAAGAAAGAATTCGACGTGCTCTGTGAGTTGAAGATCGATGGACTGAATATTTCCCTCATTTATGAACTGCACGGAAAAACATATCGCTATGTCCGTGCAGTGACACGCGGCAACGGCATCGAAGGCGAAGATGTGACCCACACCGTCCGGACAATCGAGAGCGTTCCGTTGGTCATCAATATTACCAGCGCAGGTCTTCGACCTGCGACCAGTCCACCAAAATTCCTGGAGATTTCCGGTGAGGTATTCATGACCAAGGCAGCATTAAAGAAGGTGAACAACGATCTGGATGACGACGAACAGTTCGCCAATCCCCGCAACGCCGCAGCAGGTTCCGTGCGGCAACTGGACCCCAAAGCGGCGGTGGACCGGGACCTGCGGATGTTCTGTTACGGACTCGACGTGGGCGCTGCGGATGCCTTTGGCATCACGACGCAGCAAGACCTGATGGAATTTTTGCACGCGGTGGAAGTTCCCACACATCGTGGATGGAAACTCTGCAAGAATCTGAAGGATGTGGAGCAATTTTTCAAAAAAGCGGAGAAGGAACGTGACGCACTGCCGTTCGATATTGACGGCATCGTTCTCAAACTCAACGACCGCAAACTGCAGCGCGATCTCGGGTCAACCGCAAAAGCGCCGCGCTGGGCCAGGGCCTACAAGTTCCCCGCGGAACAGAAGACCGCGCAAATTCTCGATATCGTTCTGCAGGTTGGCCGCACGGGAGCGATCACGCCGGTCGCGCACTTGTCGCCCACCCAGATCGCGGGCACGACGGTGACGCGGGCCACGCTCCACAACGAAGATGAAATTGCACGGCTGGATGTCCGCATCGGCGATACCGTCGTCGTCCGCAAGGCCGGCGACATCATCCCCGAAGTGATGGAGGTGATGGTAAATTTGCGCCCGGACGCAACGAAGCCTTTCCGCTTTCCCAAGCGCTGCCCGAGCTGCGGGACGGAGCTGGTGCGACCGGAGGGAGAGGTTGCACATCGGTGTCCGAATCCCAACTGCGGCGCAGTGCAACAAGAGAAAATCGAGCACTTCGTGTCCCGCTACGCGTTCAATATTGAGGGACTCGGGAAAGAGACCATCCAGGCGTTGATCGAAGACGGATTCATTGATGACCCCGCCGATCTGTTCAGCCTCAGTGCCGAAGATTTTCTCCAGCTCCCTCTCTTTAAAGAAAAGAAGACGGAGAATGTTCTGCAGTCACTCGAGAAAGCAAAACGCGTACCGCTCGAACGGTTCCTCTTTGCGCTCGGCATTCGCCATGTGGGCCGCGAGAGCGCCGAGCTCCTCGCGCACAGGATTGAGTGGCCGAGTCGCAAGCTCACGGTGAAGGAACGGTCGCAGATCACGGCACAGGAAAGTCTGTTTGGTCCCGAGGAACGCGAGGTGACGCTCCATGCAGTGCGGCCGACGGATATTCAGAAGACGATCCTTGCACTCGGTGCCGAGCGCATCGCCGCGTTCCACGGCATCGGCGACGTGGTCGCGGAGTCGATGATGGAATGGGCGGGCAGTGATGACACCGCCGAGCTGATGAAGAAGTTTGATGATGCGGGCGTTGTCTGCACCCAAAGCGGAGGATCGGGATTGCCGCAGATCTTCGAAGGTAAGACGTTCGTCCTCACCGGGACGCTCCCCACGCTGAGCCGGGAGCAGGCACGGCAGATGATCAAGGAACGCGGGGGGAACGTGAGTAGTGCTGTGAGCAAGAAGACGGATTATGTCCTCGCGGGGGAGGAGGCGGGATCAAAACTCGAGGATGCGAAGAAACTCCACGTGAAAATCATTACGGAAGAGGAATTCAAAAAAATGTTGATGTAGGGGCGTGGAACCTGTGGTGAGCGCAGCGAACCATGCAACGCCCTCGCACATCAAACGTGCCGAAAAATCTTCTTCAGCAACTCTGCCACCACGTCGAAACGGACATACCCCGGCTGCGCGGCAACCGCTCCAGTGGAAGCGTTGTAGATCACTTGCCGTAACACCGGAAAACCCTGAATTCCTGATATTTTTATGATAATCCGATCGAGTGTGGCCATGCGATCGACGCCCGTGCGTATCTCTTCAAGATGCCGCTTCTGCGTTGTGAGATGCGGATTGTTCGGTTCATCCGCACGCTTCGAGAGTCGTTTGACTGCTTCGACGACACGCATCAGACACTGCTCATCGACAATGAGCTCGCGGAGGAACTGCTGCGCCGGACAGCTGAAATGAAACTTCTCCACTTCGCCCTCAATGACGTGCAGCGGATCAAATGCGCGGCTGTCCACAAGCCATTGAAAGGCACTCTCAATGGTTTTTTGACTGACGCTCGCATACATGCGCTCCGGAGGGAGCCACCGGGGAAGTTGCATCCAGAGTGCAAGCGACAGGTATGGCCGAAAGTTGCTGGCTAGCGCCCAGTGTTCCTGGAACATGGACAGTTCTTCCGATTTCTCCGGATGAATCTTCGCGATCTTTGCACGCAGTTCGTTCAGATATGCATCGAGCATTTCGTGCAGTGCGATGACCGACACCATTAACTCGGGGCATTGTTCGTAAAAAGTCATGCAGTCTACTGCCTCAGCCTGCGTGCATATCGCACCACTCTGCGCACGCTGCAACGCCGAAGCGCCGGTGGGCAGAAACGATTCGGGCTTCGATGTGGGATCGGGGACAAGCTGGCAGGACAATTTTCGATCATCACGATCGACAAGCGCCTCATCGCGTTCGCATCGGCCACGAATGAATCCGGCAACGGTCTGCATCTCCATGATGATGCGCGTCAGTGCCACGAATCCCTGGATTGCTCGTGCGATTCTCGGTTGCGTCATCTTTGGATCGGACTCCGCACCGGGCCTCATGAAATGGGAAATCATCTCCGATGTCGGCAGCGTCGTGG
>JAHFJP010000003.1:62514-73433 GCA_023245765.1 Candidatus Peribacteria bacterium | reverse complement strand
GCTCGCCCTGAGCGTAGCGAAGGGGTGGACGCCTGTCCACTTTGCGATTTTCTCATGGCTCTCTGGAGGCCTTTTTCCGCATGGGGACTTGCTTTCCCCGCTTTCGTGATTATACTGCCTCCCACGTCCGCGCTTCGCTTGAGGCATGCCCCTGCGAGGCCCGGCGCCTATCTTTTTTTGCCTCATCGTTTATGTCCCTCAAGCGCACCGCGAAAAAGAACCTGATTACCAAGCACCGCAAGCACGCCAAAGATACCGGCAGCCCGCAGGTGCAGATCGCCATCCTGACCAAGGAGATCGGCCTCCTCACGGGTCATTTGAAGGATCACAAGAAGGACCAGTCCGCCCGCAAAGGCCTCCTCGGCAAAGTCGCGCAGCGTCGCAAACTCCTCACGTACCTCAAGATGAATAAGCCGACCGAGTACCAGGAGGTGCTCGAGAAGCACAAGTTGAAGAAATAATTCTCATTTATCGAAATCCCATTCCTCACACGGGCACTTCCGCGTCGCCGTCTCTCTCGTCCAGTACCTTCTTGAGGCGGGTCATGAGAAGATCGAATGCCTTTCTTTGGTGCGGCTGAACCTTTCGTCTCAATGCCGCTTCAGCATCTAACACTTCTCGAATTTCATACGTCTCGACATCCTCCATGAGTGCCACGAAGAGCGCCTCGGGCTTATTCAGTAAAGCGGCAACCAGTGGTTTCACCCCTGGTGGGATAGACTGCCGCCCTTTCGCTTCGGGAGGATCATCGTCATCGTCTGAAGCTGCTGGTGCTGGAGCAGGCGGAGCCTTGGTCACTGGAGGGGTAAAGGGCTGCCATTCACTTTTCCGGTTTGCGGCATGTGTACTCAGATGTATCCCCAAAGGAATGAAGATGCGGTCCATCAAAGCTTCCCGCACACCTGTGCGAAGCGAATCGAGTGGTTCTTTTCCGTACGTTTTGGATGAGAGCAGTCCGTGTAGTGAGCGTGTTCTTTTGTAGATGCCGATGGCGACATCGGTATCGATTGTTGAGAAGTCTTCGGGAGATGCGAGTTTTCCTTGTATTTGCAGGAGTACTTGAACGTCCGTGAGTGCGCCACCAGCCTCCAGCTGTGTTAGAACGCCTTCGATAGGGTGCGGTGTAGAACTTGGCACAAGTGACAATATAAACATTTGTAGTGAAATAGCAAGTACTATTGACGAAAAACATGTTTAATGTAAATATGCTTTCGAGATTGGTAAGGCTCACGAAAACTTCCATCCCCGGAAGTTATGAGCCATCCCGACAATCCCACCGGCAAGATCGATGATCGCATTGGGGTTTCAACGATTCTCCATTGGGACACCGTTCAGGAATTTCAGATTCCCACGACGCTTGCGGAGGCGAAGGCTCTCGAGCATGGCATTGTTGGCGACGATTTAAGCGACGAGTATTACCGGAAGCAACCGACATCGGCATTGCGGCAGCGGCAGATCCATCGGCACAAGCTGGTACTGATGATGATCACGTATTTGGAATATTTTCAGACCTTTGATCAGACGAGCTCTCTTCTATTGTCAGAAGCCATGCAACTGGATGCCTTGTCGGAGTCAGTGAATGACTTTACGAGAACAGCGCAGCAGGTGTTTGATATGGTGAGTCCGGATATTCGGGTGCGGCTTTCGGAAAGTTTGGTGCAACATTTTCGACAATTCACTGGTAAAGAGCGCGAGAATTCATGAATTGGAAAATTTTTCCTTCCATTGATGAATTTCGCTATGCTCCTGCGGATGCCTTCCTCTCCGTTTCGTGATCTCCAACGGCTCTTCGCATCCATCAAGAATGAGAAGGAGGCAGAGCTATTTCTGGAAGACATGTTCACAGCGAGTGAACGGGCATCTCTCGTCGAACGATGGCGGCTGATTCAGGCATTGGCATCGGGCATGACGCAGCGTGACATCAACAAAAAACTCAAGATCAGCATCAGTAAGATCACCAGAGGCTCCAAGATGCTCAAGCATGGGAGCGGGGGATTCGGTTTGTTTTTGAAACGGTTGAAGAAGTAATTATTTCGCTTCGTAGACGTCCAAAAGTTCTACGGTGGCATCCGGTGCTATAGCGAGCGCGCCATCCCGCATTTCTTCCAAGTGCGCACGCATGGCGTCTGCCCCGATCCCCGCCGGAGCGTAGACCGCAAACAGGACGTTCTTCGTCGCGTCCGTGATTCTTGTTCGCTGATCAGGTCCATGGAGAACACAGGAGATGATGCCCTCGCCATCCGTCATCATCATGTCGTCCGCTTTCGGTGTCTGCGGATTTCCCCGGTACTGCGTGTAGGTCTCCGTGCCTTTGGCGATATCCAGGGTCACGGGCGCGACGATGCGGTCGAGATCGTGCCCAGCAGTCAGCAGCATATTGCCGACTTCCGCGATGAACATCACCTGCACGAGTGCGCCGCTGCTGGCGATCGGTTTCCCCTTCAGCGCGATCGATTCCAGCTGCAGGAGCACGTGATACGTTTTTCCATAGGGTCCGTAATACGCTTCATAGGCTTTCATCCGATCCAGCTTCTTTAGATCCTCACGCGTGTTGCCCGCAAACTGTTTTCGCAGCGCATCTTCGGCGTTCTTCTTCCGTACGTCGATCGTGGGATGACTGGCGGGATTCTCTACCCCGCGTATGGCGAGGATGCCGACGACGACTCCGGGATATTTGGCTTTCCACGCATTCGTGACGATGATGGGGAGGGAACTCATAGGTGCAGTGTATCAAACGGTTGGAAAAATGGACTTGCTTTTCATCCTACAGAAATGTACTCTTGTACCGGTACATCAGTACAACATGTTTTCCTCCTCTCTCAGCGTCGGCGCCTGGTGGCAGATACTCACGCAATCCGCTTGTCGGTAGGGCGCCCCTTGTTCTGATCCAAAAGGCCCTTCCTGAGCGGAGGGCTTTTTTATTGCATTTCCGCTTTCCCATGCATTTCCCTCTTACGTCCGCCATCTTTCGGCCAGAGCACTGCGATCCGCTGTTCCTCCTTCGGGAACTCGGGCTCCATCGCGACTATTGTGCACTTCTCGAGTCCGCCGATCGTCACGGCAGCAATAATTTCTCGTTCATCGCGCTCGGTGCCCGTGACAGGGTGATCGTGCAGGATGGCATGGTCAGCGGCTCCCGTTACATTCCGGACGGGAAGACCTTCGACGCACTCTCCATGTTTGAGAACATGTTCCAGCCGCGTGATGCGACTGTGCGTCTTTCGATGGGATACATCGGATTCCTGAGTTTTGAAGCCGCGCGTCATTTTGAATCCGTCGCATTGCCCCCGAATCCGGATATTCCAGATGCGATGTTCGTACTGCCGGAAGTACTGCTGAAAATCGATCACGGGAAGAAGACGATCACGATGATTGCGCACGACGATTCCCGGGAAGACCTTCGGGAGATCGAACGCGTTCTGAATACCTCACCCTACTTCGATGACCGGCGCGGAAAACAGGACATGCCGGGGTCTTGTGCAGCATTACCCACCATCGAAGACATTGAGACGTATCGGCAAACGTCACGAGAAGACTTTTGTGCGTCGGTGAAAGACATTCAGGAGGAGATTCTCGCGGGTGAGGCGTTCCAGGTGGTTCTGAGCCAGGAATTGCGCATTCCAAACGGCGTTCCTCCTGATCGCGTCTATGAAGAACTGCGGAAGATCAATCCGTCGCCGTACATGTATTACTACCAGACGCCGCAGTTGGTCATTGTCGGTGCATCGCCGGAGACACTCGTGCGGGTGGAAGGTCGGGATGTCCTCTATCGCCCGATTGCCGGCACGCGCAGGCGTACGGGGGATCCCGAGCAGGATCGTGTGATGCATGACGAACTGATCAGTGACCAAAAAGAACGATGCGAACATCAGATGCTCGTGGATCTGGGACGCAGCGACGTTGGGCGAATCGCGGAGATCGGTTCGGTGCGGGTGCAGGATCCGTTTCACGTCGAACAGTACGCGCATGTGTTCCATATCGTCTCGGATATCACCGCGCGCATCCGGGAAGGTTGCTCTTCTCTCGATGTTCTGCGGTCCGTGTTCCCGGCAGGAACGCTCACCGGCGCCCCCAAAGTGCGCGCGATGAAAATCATCCGGCGGCTCGAAGGCGGTCCGCGCGGCATCTACGGAGGCGCATTCGGATACATCGATCTCGGCGGCAATCTCGATTTCGCCATCACCATCCGGACGATGCTCTTCCAGAACAACGTCATCAGTCTCCGAGTGGGAGCAGGCATTGTGAATGACAGCATTCCCGAGCGCGAAGACGACGAATGCCTCCACAAAGCGCGCAGTTGCCTTGCCGCATTGCATTTGGCGCGCACTTCCCTTGTTGCATCATGAAAACTCTCATTCTCGACAACTACGACTCGTTCACCTTCAATCTCTTCCAGGAGACGGGGGCGCTTGGCGGCAATCCTATCGTCGTGCGCAACGATGCCGTGAGCATTGATGACGTTCGTGACTTGAAGATTACGCACGTGATCATCGGACCGGGGCCGGGCAATCCCTACACACCGCGCGATACCGGAATTTCCGAAGAACTTCTGGATTTTTGTAAGGAGAATCACGTTCCGCTCCTCGGCGTCTGCCTGGGGCATCAAATTTTGGGGAAATATTTCGGTGCGACCGTGTCGCGTGCTCCGAGTGTCTGTCACGGAAAAGCGTCACAGATGCATGTGCGGGAAGAAAGCAGGATCTTCGATGGTCTTGCCCGGATATTTCCCGCAATGCGCTACCACTCGCTCTGCGTGGAAGAAGATTCCATTCCGGCGGACCTCCGTGTAACGGCGATGAGTGACGACAATGTTGTTATGGCGATGGAACACCGGTCTTTGCCGCTTTTTGGCGTCCAGTTTCATCCCGAATCCATCGGTACGCCATGCGGGAACGCTCTTCTGCGCAATTTTCTCGCAGTTTCCCGCTGAATCCATGCTTGCAACTTCCCTTCGATCATCGGCAGAGGCACTCATCACCGCGTTGCTGATGCCGGATACGGATGCAGACGTCCGCGCATCCGCGTTCGACGATCTTGTGTCACGCCCCGTGACCGCAGAACTGCTTACGGAGTGCGTACAGGTGCTTCGGCGTTCTATGGTGCCGGTACAACTCTCGTCTGATGCGATGGATACCTGCGGAACCGGAGGCAGCGGACTCGCAACCATCAATACTTCCACACTCACCGCGTTCATTGTTGCCGCTGCGGGAGGGAAAGTTGCCAAGCACGGCAACCGCTCGGCCAGCGGTAACTGCGGATGTTTCGATCTACTCGAAGAGCTCGGCGTCCGAATCGATCTCCAGCCTGCGCAGGAGCAGACGATCTTCGAAAAATTCGGCATCACGTTTCTCTTTGCGCCACTCCATCATCCCGCTCTGCGGTTTGTCGTGCCTCTGCGCAAGATTCACGGGAAGAAAACACTGTTCAATCTGCTCGGTCCGCTCTGCAATCCCGCGTCCATTGCCCGCCAGATGCTCGGGACCGGACATCAGCCGGATGCGCCGTTGCTTGCGGAGACTCTTCGTCTGCTCGGTACGCAGCAATCAATCATTGTTCGCGGTCATGACGGCCTCGACGAAGTCACCGTCACGACAGCGACGACCGTTCTTCGGGTGACAGGCGAAAAAATACGGAAAACGGAATTCATTCCTGGCTCTCTGAGTGTTTCGCTCACAGCGGCGCACGAGATCACCGGTGGAACAGTGAAAGACAATGCCCGGATATTCCTTGATCTCGCTCAAGGAGGGGGAAATGAGGCGATGCGCAATCTGGTGCTGGTGAATGCGGCGCATGCGCTGACGCTCACACCACTTGTGAAGACGCTTTCGGAGGCATTTGCGCTCGCGAGTGAAGTGCTGTGCTCCGGAAAAGTCCTCAGTCTCTTCACTTCCTACCGTGATTTCTCCAATTCCTTCTGATCATGTCTATTCTTGATGCCATCGTCGCCGCAAAACAGCAGGAAGTTCGTTCTCTGCCGGACATCATGCCCGCACATCGGGAGAAATCTTCATTTGTTGACGCGATTCTTGCTATTCATCCTTCCTTGATTGCTGAAATCAAACCGAAGTCGCCCTCCAGTGGTCATCTTCTTGCGATACAAGACGTTCCAAAGCTTGTCGAACTCTTTGATGCGAGAGCGCAGGCAATCTCCGTGCTCTGCGACGAACATTTTTTCGGTGGAAGTTACGATTTACTTCGGCACGTTCGCTCACTGACGAACAAACCGCTCCTCGCGAAGGAGTTCATCATCGATTCCCGGCAGATTGATCACGCAGCCGATGCGGGAGCGGACGCAATTCTTCTCATCGCGACGATTCTCTCAGCTCAAGAACTCGTCACACTCACTTCCTACGCAATCACGCGGGGTCTCGATGTCCTGATAGAGGTGCATTCAATCGAAGACATCGAAAAAACTGCACAAACCTTCAAGAAACTCTCCAACGAGCATCAACATCACATCATTGTCGGCATGAACAACCGTGATCTTGCCTCTCTGAAGACGGATATCCGTACAACAGAGCACTTGGTTCCGCTGATTCGGTCGAAAATGCCGTCTCTGGGGGCAATCATTGCTGAAAGTGGAATCAGCACCCGAGCAGATGTTGAGCAACTCACTCCCTTCGTTCAGGGATTCTTGATTGGCACCTCTATTTTGCAATCAAAAGATCCCGCAGCACACCTCGCATCCCTCTTTCCGCGCCCAAAACCGCTGATAAAGTTCTGCGGATTCACCAATGTTGAAGATGTACAGGCTGCGGAGGCGCTCGGTGTCGATTACATCGGCTTTGTATTCGCTCCGGAGTCGCTGCGGTCAGTTGGGCTCGCGGTCGCACAGCAATTGCGACGGCATAGTCACAAAGCGAAGGTCGTTGGCGTCTTCACGGATCATTCACTCGATCACATTGAAGACCATGTTCGTGTGTTGCAGCTCGATTTTGTTCAATTGCACGGAAAACCTGATCTCGAACGTGTGAAAAATCTGTCGGTGCCGGTCATCCAGGCGCTCAGGGGAGTTCCCGACGTGACGTTGTTCGAAAAATTCCTGAAACACTGTCCGTTTGTGCTCATCGACAAGGCCGATGGAGAAGATGAAGCAGATTTTGATGCGATTGCGGCCCTGCCTTTGTGCGTTCGATCCAAATTATTCCTCGCGGGGGGACTGACGCCGGGGAATATTCGCAATGCCGTCGATCGGATACAGCCGTATGCGGTGGACTGCGCGCGCGGTGTTGAATCACAGCCTGGAATCAAAGATCACCGTAAAGTTTCTGACTTTCTTTCCGTTCTTACCGCAGGTCGAAGACCTGCGCTGGTTTTGCCATGAAAACCCTTGGTCAATTCCCATCGGCTGATCCATCCAGGCCTTTCGGCGGTTGCTACGTCTCAGAACTGCTCATTCCGGTTCTGACCGAGGTCGAACAGGCGTTCCTCCAGTATAAGGAGCAGCCGGATTTCCAAAACGAACTCAGCACATTGCTCAAAGAGTTCGCCGGACGCCCCACACCGATCACGGAGATGAAACATCTGAGCAAAGAGCTGGGCTGCAAAATCATTTTGAAGCGCGAAGATCTTCTGCACGGTGGCGCGCATAAGACGAATAACGTTCTGGGACAGGCGCTCTTGGCAAAGCGCATGCGCAAGAAAGAACTGATTGCCGAAACGGGTGCGGGGCAACACGGGGTCGCGACGGCGATGGCGGGCGCGCTGTTTGGAATTCCTGTGAAGATCTTCATGGGTGCGAAAGACATCGAGCGCCAGCATCCGAACGTGGAGCGTATGAAGCTTTTCGGTGCGGAAGTCATCTCGGTCAACTCCGGGTCGCAAAGTCTCAAAGACGCGATCAACGATGCGCTGCGCTACTGGACAGCGCACAGCGCAACAACCTATTACGTCTTCGGCACCGTCGCAGGACCGCATCCGTTCCCCTCACTCGTTGCCCACTTCCAGCGCGTGATCGGCGATGAGGCGCGGGTGCAGTGTCTGGAACGGTACGGAAAACTCCCGCATACGATCTGTGCGTGCGTCGGTGGTGGCAGCAATGCCATCGGCATCTTCAAAGCGTTCATTGATGACTCCGATGTCCGATTAATCGGCGTGGAACCGGCAGGAGAGGGGATTGCTACTGGCAAGCATGGCGCTGCGCTCGGCGAAGGACGGCCCGGATCGCTGCATGGTTCCTATAGTTACTGTCTTCAGGATGCGGACGGACAGATTCTGGAGGCCCAAAGCATCTCCGCCGGCCTTGATTACCCCGGCGTCGGTCCTGAGCACAGCTTTCTGAAGGATTCTGGACGTG
Organism: Candidatus Peribacteria bacterium; assembly: GCA_023245765.1. Classification (GTDB taxonomy): domain Bacteria; phylum Patescibacteriota; class Gracilibacteria; order Peribacterales; family Peribacteraceae; genus JABFSS01. Next base: position 65,137 of record JAHFJP010000003.1, on the reverse strand, counting down.
CACAGTACATTTCGGTAACCGATGACCAGGCCGTCGCAGCATTTCTGACGCTCACGAAGAAGGAAGGCATCATTCCGGCGCTGGAATCTGCCCATGCAATCGCCGCTGCGGAAAAAATCGCACCGACACTCACAAAAGAAGACATTCTTTTGATCAATCTCTCCGGTCGCGGGGATAAAGATATCGATCACGTGCTTCGTACCCTCCGCAATCATGCATAAGAATCCCTATGCACTGGCTTTGTCGAAAAAAAAGCGTCCGCTTTTCGTTCCTTTTACGGTGCTCGGTGATCCCGACAAGAAAACATCCCTCGAAATCGTTCGCACACTCGTCGAGAGCGGTGCCGATGCCCTCGAGCTCGGCTTTCCGTTCAGTGATCCGCCCGCAGATGGTCCTGTAATCCAGGCTGCAGACCTCCGCGCGCTCACATCCGGCATCCGCATCAACGATTGCTTTGCGATGTTGAAAGAAATCCGGACCTTCACCGATATTCCCATCGGTCTGCTCGTCTATTACAACCTGATCCTGCAGCGCGGAGTCGAAAAGTTCTATCACGACTGTAAAAACAGTGGCGTCGACTCCGTCCTCGTCGCCGATCTGCCGCTGGAACACTCCAGTGAAGTCCTCTCAGCCGCAAAAGCGCACAGCATCGCGCCAGTTTTCCTCGTGAGTGACGTGACGAGTGACGAACGCCTGCAAAAAATCTCCCAAATTGCTCAGGGTTACCTCTACATCGTCAGTTATCTCGGCGTGACGGGTGCGACCAGTGCGCAGCCGCACGAAAAATTGCATGCACTGATCACGCGCACGCGGAAATTCACCGATCTTCCGCTGATCGTGGGTTTCGGCATCAGTACTCCGGAGCATGTGCGCGCTGCCGTCGGTGCCGGAGCGGATGGGGTGATTGTGGGGAGCAGGATTGTGAGGGAGATTCCGGACCAAAAGGCCATTCAGGAGATTTCTTGTGAGTTGCAACATGGCTTTGTATCCCCCAATCTTTCATGAAAGAGAATGAAGTTTCCACGGGCGCCACATATTCTGTTGAAACGGATGGAAAAACCGGCCTGAGGAGAATGACGGTGTCGATGGGGGGCGGGTGTCCAGTCGGTTGCGCGTATTGCTATACCTATGATCCAAAATTTCAGGGCTATCCTCGCAGAAATGCTGATCAAATTGTTGATGAATTGACGAGGAGAGTCGATGAATTCGATATTCTCCAGTGGGGTTGTGACACGGAGCCTTTCCTTCCGAAAAATAAAGAAATCACTCTCAGCTCGCTCGAAAGAATTGCCCGTATGAAAAAACATATCAGCTTTGCAACACGTTTCGTGCTCACTGATGGAGAAATCGATAGAGTTGCCTCAGTTGCTCAGACAATGAAGGCTGACCAGAAATTTCTTGCAGGTTTTCATTCCTATCTTGGGAGAAGAGCCATTGCAGAGCTTGAACCGCATGCCCCTTCTGCGGATGAAAGGCTCGATGGAATGCGACGACTCTACAACGCCGGCATTTTTACATTCATATTCATCAGACCTCTGCTCCCGACTATTACCGATCAGGAACTTGATGGCATCATTGCCGAAACAAAAAATCATTGTCATGGACATGTCGTCGGAGAAGTCTTTTATCGAGATAGTGTAGATGGAGTTACGTCGCCCAACCGACAAAGGAAACATATCGATTTAGGTCTGGTATCACCCACCAGACAAGGAGCAAGTATGTCGTTTGGACCAGATACAGGAGATTGGAATGTTTTTGCGGATCCACGCATTCAAAGACTTGTAGGTCAACACGAGAATGTCTTTGCCCACTCATCAGAAGTTTTCCCGTTCCTGGCGGAAAAATTTCCCTCAAACTAGTTTCTTTTTGATATATGGAAATTACGCAACTCGAAGCAAATTCTGAGCCTCACGTACAGGCATACCGCACCATCCGGTTAGATGCGTTGAGAATCAATCCGGAATCATTCGCCTATGACTATGACCATGAAGTAGAGCAAGGCGTTGAACTCTTCAGAGCGCAGATACAGCAGGCGCATGTATTCGGTTCATTCGCTGATGAACGTCTAATAGGAATGGGAAAAGTTGTTCGAGATACATTGCCCAAAAGAACGCACATTGGAACTATAGGATCTATCTTCGTGTATCCGGAATTTCGAGGGCAGCGCATCGGACGCAAGCTCTGTGAACGTTTGATACGACATGCAGAAGATTTGGGACTCAAACAACTTGAATTGATTGTTACTTCCACACAGGACTCTGCAATAGCTTTGTACAAAGTGCTCGGTTTCCAGGAATGTGGTACGCATCCACGTGCGATTTGTGTCGATGGTCAATTTTTTGATGCTGTCTTCATGTCAAAATTCTTGAATTCATGACGGTGTTAAATGGAAAGAGTATGGCTTTTCTTCCTTGTAAAACACGCTATACTGTCCTTAGTTCCTTCCTCCATCGTCCATTTCTTCATTTTCGCCTGGGTTTACGTTCGAACTCCATCATGAATGGGTTTCAGATGTGAATCCAAGGAAGTGAGGTCAAACGCTGGAGGTCAGGGCACTACCCTTACCCTCCTTTATTATGTTAGCTCTTCAGAAAGAGTACTCGCTCGAGCTCGGAAACGAGCA
>JAHFJP010000003.1:27177-62414 GCA_023245765.1 Candidatus Peribacteria bacterium | reverse complement strand
CAGGCGAACGCATCCGTCCTCTGCCAGATCGGCGATACCGTCTCGCTCGGTAACTGCACCGTGAGCGGCAAAGCCCGTGCAGGCGTCGACTTCCTGCCCCTGCAGGTTGTCTACCAGGAAAAGTTCTACGCCGGTGGAAAGATCGCCGGTTCCCGCTTCCGCAAGCGCGAAGGCCGCCCGGGCGACGATTACGTTCTGCTCGCGCGCGTCATCGATCGCGGACTGCGTCCGATGTTCGACAAGAACCTCCGCAAGGACATCCAGGTCTTCTGCACCGTCCTCAGCTACGACTTCGAGCACGAGCACGACATCGTCTCCGGCAACGCGGCCAACCTCGCCGTTGCGTTGAGCGACTGTCCGGCTGACGGTCCTCTCGGCATGGTCCGGGTGGGCTTGATCGGCGGTGAACTTGTGTTGAACCCGACGCGCGAGGCGCGTCTCAAGTCCGATCTCGATATGTTCGTCACCGCATCGCTCGATCGCGTCGTGATGATCGAAGCCGGTGCCAATCAGGTGGCGGAAGCGGAGATCCTCAAAGCGATCCAGTTCGGCAAGAAGTGGGCGCAGAAGATCGCGCGGTTCTTTGCAGACATTCAAAAGGAGATCGGCAAGCCGAAGTTCGCGCTCGATCCGGTCTACGCGCACGACGAGGCGTATCAGTTCCTCAAGGGCTGGGCGCTTCCGGAGGTCACCAAGGCGATCAAGACGCATATGCCCAAGAACGTCCGTCGCGGCATCTTCAATCGCTTGATGGAGGAGTCGAAAGACAAGCTCAAGGAGAAATTCCCGATGCCGAAGGATGCTGATGAGAAAAAGAAAGAAGAATTCGATGCCCTCTATGCGCACGGCTCTCCGTTCATCGATAAGATCGTCAAAAACGAGATGCGCCGCCTCGTTCTCGAGGAGGGGACCCGCATGAGTGGCCGCAAGGTAGACCAGATTCGTCAGCTCTCTGCGATGATCGATATTCTTCCTAATCGAGTACATGGGAGCGCTCTTTTTGAGCGCGGTGAAACTCAGGGTTTGACCACCTGCACACTCGGTGGACCGGGTGATAAGCAGATCGTCGAAGGCATGGAAGGTGAACATGAGCTGCGGTACATGCATCACTACAACTTCCCGCCGTTCAGCGTCGGAGAGACGTCCAACAGACTCTTCGTCGGTAACCGCGAAATCGGTCACGGCAACCTTGCGCAGCGCGGTCTGGAGCCGGTGCTACCGAAAGCAGAAACCTACCCGTACACCATCCGCACCGTCACCGAGATTCTCGGCAGTAACGGTAGTAGCTCAATGGCCGCGACCTGTGGATCCACGCTCGCGCTGATGGCGGCAGGCGTGCCGATCACGGCGCCCGTGTCTGCGATCGCTCTCGGACTGATCAGCGATGAGGAAAAGGGCAAATACATCATCCTCACCGACCTTCAGGACGAAGAAGACTTCGGCGGCGATATGGACTTCAAGGTCACGGGAACGGCAAAGGGCGTCACCGCCATCCAGATGGACATCAAGATCAAGGGTCTCCCCGATTCCGTGTTTGAGGAAGCTCTTGGACGCGCGGCGATCGGCCGCGCTGAGGTTCTTAAAGTGATGCTCGCGGCAATCGCAGAGCCTCGCAAAGAAATGAGCCCGTACGCGCCGCGCATCGAGACCATCCAGATCAATCCCGAGGATATCCGCCTGGTCATCGGCAAGGGCGGCGAGATGATCCAGAAGATCACCAAGGAACTCGGTGTCGAAATCGATATCGAAGACAGTGGTTTGGTGTTCGTCACCTCCGTGAACGGCGAAGCGATGGAGAAAGCCAAAGTCTGGATCAAATCCATCGTCGAGAAGCCCGAGGTCGGCAAGATTTACAAAGGAAAAGTCGTCCGCATCATCGACGGCACCGGCGCGATCATCGAATTCCTCCCCGGCAAAGACGCGATGATCCACATTAGCGAACTGGCCTGGGGTCGTACCGAGAAAGTGGAAGACGTTCTCAAAATGGGCCAGGAAGTGGAAGCCAAATGCATCGAGTACGATGCAGTCGAAGGCAAGACGCGCATGTCGCTCAAGCAAATGTCCGCTCCGCCCGAGGGATTTGTCCCGCCGCCCCCGCGAATGGGTGGATTCGGAGGACGGCCGGGTGGCGGGGGATTTGGAGGACCCAGGCGCGGACCGCCACGGCGATAGAAGCTCTTCAGTTGGCGGGATGTATTTGATTCTCTCCCTGCCCCTCCCCCTATCCCTCGGTACGCTCACAGCTTCGCTGCGAGCTACTCGGGACAGGCTCGGGAGGGGATTTGGGGATTATCCAATTATTTCGTCCGCCAATATTCACTTCCATCTTTTTTTCTATCCAAAAACCTCTTCATATACAGCTCACGTCGAAGAAGGGCGGGATCTTTGAAGGTGTGGAACGCCGTCAGGAGGTCGTTTACCTCTTTTTCGGTGTACTTCTTCTCGAATTCAAACTTCTCGGCGAAATAGTTCAATGCGATCAGCTGTGTTTTCGGTTTTGACGGCCATGAGGTCATCTGCAGTTCATCATTCAAGAAGTTCCGGAGGCCTGGTGAGAGGTGAATCGCCGCGGGTTTCTCAACGATCAACCAGAAATTCTCACAGTCGTACTCCTTTCCATAGAACATACCGCCCTTCGGCTTGTTGATGACCCGAAATTCCTTCATCAAGAACGAGTCATAGAATCTCCGCAACTCCCTCTCATCATAAATCTTGTCGATCTTCCCGCTCGGGTGCGCGTACGTGTTGCGTTCCTTCTGCGGCGCAGTCTCTAACATGTATTTATGGAATGAACTCTTGTTGGAAATCGCGTACACGAAGAGAATTCCACTGGGTTTCAGCACCCGCATAAACTCATTCCTTGAAAAAGCGCGTCCCTCTGGGTTCTCGATATCCGTGGAGGCGAAGCAATCGATGCCGAAATCGAAGGATTCATCGGGCCATGGCCACGTTACGGTCGCGTCATGCATCAAAACGTCGAAGGGAATCTTCTTCACGGTCGCGCGTCTGCGTGATTCCTCGACCGCAACCTCCGAGAAATCAAATCCCGTCATTATCGCGCCCTGTTCGGCGAGCCAAATGCTGTTGCGACCCTTCCCACATCCCATTTCCACGCCTGTCAATCCGGACAATGATCGACCTTGTGCCGTCATCCACTCTGCAAAGAGTGTGATGCCACTTGAGGGCGTCTCGTAGTCCATGTTCTTCACCATCTGCGGCGAGCGGTGCTCTTGATTCCAGAGTTCGCGCTGCTGCTCATGGCTCGTGGCGGTCATGATTTTTTGTCGGGAGCTTTCTTCACATCGTTTTTTTCCGTTTTCTTCTCCGTCGGTTTGCTTTCCGCAGGTTTCGTCTCTGTTTTTGCGTCATCGGATTTTTTTTCGTCCTTCTTCGGTGAAGATGTGGCATCGACCGGGGCGTTGCGTGGTTCGACTGCGCTCACCACAGGTGCTCCGCCCCTACTATCGGTTTTATACCATCCGCTTCCTTTAAAGTGCACCGCAGGCGGCGCGATTAACTTCTCCGAACGCTTCGATCCGCATGCGGGGCATGCTGGCAGTTCGATACTCCCAAACGGACGAGAGTGTTCGAAGACGTGATTGCACTTGCGGCACTGGAAATCGAAGGTGGGCATTGGAATGCGATTGTAGCATCACGCCCGTGAGGTCGGCGATATGCCGAAAAGCCCTTGATACACTTTCCTCAATCCCCAGAGCGTCACTCCTACCACGCCGAGCACGGGCAGGGCGTCGATCCCCGCATCAATGGCGTTCCCGAGAACCGGTGCGGCGTGTGCAGTGGTCATTTCCAGCGCATGACCGACACCCGTCCTGGCCATTGCATTCACCGCGCCGGCATTGGGGGCGACGGTATTGCTGATCGTGTTCGGAAGATTGATTCCGCGTGGGAGTTCGGGAGTGGACATGGGTGTTACTGTTCCCCTCTATTATACATCATTTTCTCACGCATTGCTTCTGCTATTTGAATACCCAGTTGTACAAGCCACGAAAGAGCGCAATTGCTCCGAGGACCACCAATCCTCCGCCGATCACCTCCGCGCCATTCACCCCCGTTCCGAGAATATCCGTGGTCAGGGTGCTGTTTGCTCCTCTGGCAATGCTATCGAGAATCATGATGGATTAAATAACGGAGTCGGCGATGGGCGTGAGTGTCTCTGAGCTCACAAAGTCCGTCATCAAATTTCTGATACCACGTCCAACGTTTGCCGTCGCTTCGCCGATGAATGGGACCACATGTCGTATCGTATTCGTCGCCAAGCCGTAGTGTTCCCGGCTGCCGAGGGGTGCATTCCTTTCCATATCCCAATTATCGCTCTGGTCAGCGAAAAGTCCAGAAAAAAGTCGCTTTCATCACATTGAAGTCTTCTGACCAGCAATTCGGGCCTATCCGATGCCGAATGCCTCTTGCAGGCGAAGTTTCCGTCCTGTATAAACTTCGGCGATTTCCAACCTCAAGGCGGAAGTTATTGTTCTTTCTCTCTAACGAACGGCGCCGTGCAAACGGTGGCCGTTTTTTTGTGCCCCTCGTTACGCTCGCCGTTCTTTACGAGCTACTCGGATCAACTTCTTGACAACAATCTATTCTTCATTAAATTACAGTTAATGATTCTACGTTCCATTTCCCTCGCGCTCGTCGTAGTCGTCGTCACGCCCTGACGCGAGGTGATTTGGTATTCGTTTCCCATCACCTCCCGGAGAGGTGATTTTTTTTATTCTTTCTTCTCCGCCTAATTCTCCTCCCTCTCATCATGAATCAATCCATCAAATCGACAGAAGCCGGGTCGCCGCTCACTTCTGACAACGCAGAAAGCGGAGAAGCCGCAGCCCCGGAGCTGCGCACTCTTTCAACGGAGCTGTATTACGATACAACATGTTATTACCCTGCGCTCAGTAGCGCCAAAACCAACACGGTCGACTTGGAGGGAAGAATCGTCCAAAGTGAAACAAGGTACTACCGTGGTCCATTACAAGCGGGAGATGAAACGCGAATTGAGCATTTTGAGTATACGAATGACGGCCGTGAAGTCAGGTCGTATACCGTGGACCGCCCCTACTACGGTTTCGACAAGATTACCGGCGTCTGTACGACCACTGGCGACAGTTGTAGGCATGTGCTGACGATGTTTAGTAGCAATAGGCCCGAGTTCGGATCGCATCGTGCAGTCATCAAAATCCTATTGGGTGGCAACAGCCCACATAGCAACATGGTGAGATTTTTTAAGGTCTTCATCGATGACAAGGAGGAGGAAACGCAAGAATGCACCCACACTTTTTATTCCTCGAAATTCGAAGGACACAACGGCAGAGATGGAGAGATTGCAGCAAACGTCCTTCGGAAGCTCAGAGAGCTTTGCTCTGCGAGCGTGCCGGAGCTCTCGGGAGAGAGTCGAATGACAGAGAGCAAGCAGCAGTCACATCCTCTACACTATTAACATGCTCTCGAAAGCTTACGATCCCAAGGCCACCGAAGACCGCATCTACAAGATGTGGGAGGAGTCCGGTGCCTTCACGGCGAACGCCAAGAGTGAGAAAGAATCCTTCACTATCTCCATGCCGCCTCCCAATGCGACGGGGCAGCTGCATCTGGGACATGCGGTGATGCTCGCGCTGCAGGATATCTTCGCGCGTTTCCAGCGTATGAAGGGAAAAGAAGTCCTGTGGGTGCCTGGCACCGACCACGCGGCGATCGCAACGGAGAGTTTCGTTATCAAGAAGTTACAGAAAGAGAAGAAGATGAAGGATCCGCGCGCGCAGCTCGGACGCGAAGCGCTCATTGGTGAAATTAAAGACTTCGTCGAGGCGAGTAAGAGCATGATCCGCGGTCAGGTCCGCAAAATGGGCTCGAGCTGTGACTGGAGTCGCGAACGCTACACGATGGATCCGACTCTCAACCGCTGCGTGAACGAAGTCTTCGTCAGCATGTACCGCGACGGGCTGATTTACCGCGGCCATCGGATCGTGAATTGGGATCCCAAGCTCCAGACGACGGTCAGTGACGACGAAATCGAGTACGAGGAGCGTACGGAACAGTTCTACACGTTCAAATACGGTCCGTTTGAGATCAGCACGTCGCGTCCCGAGACGAAATTCGGCGACAAATACGTCGTCATGCATCCCGATGACAAGCGATACACCAAATACGTTCATGGTCAGAAAATGATCGTCGAATGGATCAACGGTCCCATCGAGGCGACGGTCATCAAGGACAAAGCCGCCGATCCGGAGTTCGGTACGGGTGTCATGACCATTACGCCGTGGCACGATCATGTCGACTTTGAGCTCGCCGAGCGGCACAAACTCGAGAAACAGCAGATCATCGGCTTCGACGGCAAGCTCCTGCCTATCGCGGGAGAGTTCAGCGGCATGTCCATCGAAGATGCGCGCCCGAAAATCGTCGAAAAACTGAAGTCGAAGGGTCTGCTCGTCGGCATCAAAGAGGATTACGTCCACAACGTCGCGCTCAGTCAGCGCGGCAAGGGCATGATCGAGCCGCAAATCAAAGAGCAGTGGTTCATCGACGTGAATAAACGCGTGGTGAAGTGGAAGCGGAAGGAGCTCAGCCTGAAGGAAGTGATGCAGGAAGTCGTGAAGAGCCGTCTGATCACGATCATTCCGGATCGTTTTGAGAAAACGTACTTTCACTGGATCGATAATCTGCGTGACTGGTGTATCAGTCGGCAGATCTGGTGGGGCCACAGAATTCCGGTCTGGTACAAGGACGACCGTGGCACACGAGACACGCACGTAGGTGTCCAACCTCCGTCCGGTTCCGGCTGGGAACAAGATCCCGATACCCTCGATACATGGTTCAGTTCGGCGCTGTGGACCTGGAGCACGCTGATCGATCCCGATTTGGCAGATGAATACGCGTTGCCGCTGAGCGAATTGCTGCTCAAGAGTCCGGACTTCCTCAAATTCCATCCGACGGACGTGATGGAGACGGGCTACGACATCCTGTTCTTCTGGGTTGCGCGCATGATTTTGATGACGACGTACGTGACGGGATCGATGCCCGAACTCGAGTACGGCCAGGTGCCGTTCGACACCGTGTACCTGCACGGCCTCATCCGCACGCGCGACGGTCGCAAGATGAGCAAGAGCGATCCCGACACGATGATTGATCCGCTGGATATGATCCAGAAGTACGGTGCCGATGCTCTCCGGCTTTCGATGATTGTCGGGCAGAGCCCCGGGAACGACTCACGTCTCTACGAAGAGAAGATCGCGGGGTACCGCAACTTTGTGAACAAGCTCTGGAACGCGTCGCGGTTTGCGCTGATGAAGTGTGAGGAGGCGAAAACAGATCCGTCTACGATCACATCACTCCCGCATGCGAAGGATCTTTCGCTCGCTGACCGCGCACTGCTGCATGCATTGGAAGTCTTGATCGAAGATGTAACCGATGGACTCGCGAAGTATCACCTGAGTGAGGTTGGTGAGCGGATTTACGCCTTCGTCTGGGAATATTTCTGCGATTGGTACCTTGAACTCAGCAAAGGTACCGCGAACGTTGCCGTTCTCGTGCACGTTCTGCGCAAGATTCTCGTCCTGCTGCATCCGTACTGTCCGTTTGTGACGGAAGAACTCTGGGCTTCGGTGAAGGCATCTGATGCGGGCATGCTCCTCAAGAATCCCTGGCCGAATCCCAAGGCCGAACGCAAGGATCCCGAGGCATTCGCGCAGCTGCAAGTCCTCATCGACGTGATCACGGCGATCCGCAGACTTAGGAGTGAGCAGGGGATTGAGCCGGGCAAGGAAGTCTCCGTCACCATTTTCAGCAAAGACCACACGGCGCTCTTCGATTCCCAGCCCGAACACATCCGGCGTCTGGGGAAGGTCGGTTCCCTGACGCTCTCCAACAAGTCCGAGAAGCTGACGAACACCGCCGTTGCGATCCTTTCCGGTGCCGAAGTTCATCTGTCGCTTGAAGGATTGATTGATGTTGCAGCCGAACTCAAGAAGCTGCATGCCGAGCACGCGGATCTCACGCGCTACCTCGGCAGCATCGAGAAAAAACTTCAGGACAAGTCATTCACCGACAAGGCTCCTCCAAAAGTCGTTGAGATGGAAAAGAAAAAAATGGAAGAGACGAAGGAAAAGCTGAAGAAGATTGATGAGCGACTGAAGTCGCTCTCCTGAAGGAGATGTTCCACGGGGGCGTGGAACATCCAATATTAGCTAATTGATGAGGAAAAATGGAAGCTGAGAAAAGTGATTTTTGTGGGGAGTATTTCTTCGTCCAAATGACAGATGTAGAGTCATTTGTGATGATTTCCCATCAACACTCTCTCGGTCGGCAAAGAACATGGAATGATGCCCAACTTCTGAAAATTGCAGATGGATTATACGATGTCGCTCAGGTCATTATCGCAACATTTACTATTCCGTTATTCTGGGGAGAAGCATCGCTCATTGGAGCAATTTGTGGATCTTGTATGGCAATTATGCTATGGTCCTATGGCGTTTACCTGCTCTCTGTATGTGGAAAATAATTGCTGACAATCCGATTCTCATTTTCTACTTTGGAGCTGGTCTCCTTGGGACAATCGTTACGATCGTAGCGAAGAAAATGCATGTTCCTGATTCAGAATATCGAAAACATCGATGGCGTTACCGTTAATATACGGACATATCCACCGTCACCGCCGTCCCTGTCTTCACGCGCATCGCCGATCCCCGCGTGAGTGAACTCCTTCCGAAGCGCTCATGGATCCCGTCGAGCGTTTTTTGCATCGTTTCATCGCGCTCAGTGTTCTCCGGTGTGTCGAAGAGCGAATACTGTGGAGCGGAGGAGGGCACAAGATGCCACAGTGCGAGGCCGACCTGCGTGTAAGTGCGCTCTGGATCATGGCTTCGCAGGAAACAGTTGCGCATGAAGGGCAAAATCGCGTCGGCGGTGCAGGCGGGTTGGGGGAGTGAAGCGTTCGCGCCACCACCTTCGTACTCGCCGTCCCGTACCCAGACAGAAATTCCCCGGCAGGAAAGGCCATCGCGCCGCATCTTCAGGACGGTGTACTCCAGGTGCTTCAACAGTTGTGCCCAGAGCAGGTCTTTGTCCTTCGTCGGGCGGAAGCTGCGGGTGCGGCTGACCGATTTGGGAGGCGCTTCCTCTGCCGCGACGCCGGAGAGGGAATTGCCCAGCAATTCTTCTTTGAGCTCCACGCCGTTCTTCCCAAAAAGCCTTCTCAACTCTTCCGTCGGAGCCTGCGCGATGTCCCACGCGGTGTTCCAGCCATGTGCGTCGGTGTGAATGACCCTGCGGCGTCCAATTCCTGGAATCGCCGCAGCAGGTCTGTCTTTCAAGAATGGTTCAAGGGCGATGGACTGTCCAAGGACGATCACTCCCGCGGGTTTTCGATATTCCCCCGCCATCTTCGCGAGCAATTTACTTGGGCCGACACCGATCGAGACCGTCAGTCCCACGCGCGCAGCAATCGTTCGCTGTCGTTCACGCGCCCATTCCTCAAGATTTCGTGGCAATCCTCCCGTCAGTGTTCGCAAATCCAGATACCACTCGTCCACCGACATCTGTTCCACGATCGGGCACGTCTCGCGCAAGATCGCTTCGATCTGGTGCGATGCCCTGGCGGCTTCGTGGAAGTCCGCGGGCATCCGAATCGCGCGTGGACAGAGCTTGATCGCATCCATCACACGCATTCCAGTCTTCACGCCGAACGCTTTGGCTTCGTAGCTCGCCGCGATCACGCATCCGCCGCCCATGCCGAGCGCCAGAAGAGGTTTTCCAGCCAAATGAGGATTTTTGCGGACAATTGCCGACGCAAAGAAGGCATCCGCATCAACATGCGCAATCATATTGTCATGGAGGTAGTTATTGCTTTGTCATCCTGAGCCCTTCACTTCGTTCAGGACAGGCTCCGCGAAGGATGACGTTAGTATTTCCTGATGATTCCGCGGACCACCCCCGCAATCTTGAGCTCCTCCCGCGCGTGGAGCTCCGGATACTTGGGATTCTCCGCCTTGAGGAAATATTTCCCTTTTTCCTTCACCAGCCGCTTGAGCGTGAACTCTCCGTCAAGAATCCCCACCACGATGTCATGGACTCGGGGTTCCTTGCCGCGTTCCACGACCACCAGATCGCCTTCGTGGATCCCCGCGTTGATCATGCTGTCGCCTTTGACCCGCAGAAGGAACGTTGAAGACTTGTCGCGCACGAGGTAATCCTCAATAGTGATGGTTTCTTCGGCCTGTTCTTCGACTGGCGCGGCAAATCCCGCGGCAATTGGTCCAAAGAGCGGAAGCATCATTGGCAAATGTTCCTCCGCCTGCGGCTGTTCCATGATTTTGATGCGGCCTTTGGGATCTTTTTCCAAATGTCCCGTCCGGAAGAGCACCATCACGACTTTTGCGACTGCATTCTTGCTGCGTACGCCAAAGGCAACGGCTAAATCAGCGAGGGACGGCGAATATCCACGCTTCTGCTGGAACTCGCGGATATAACTGAGAACGGTCCTCTGGTGGGGGGTCAAAGTGTCAGCGAGGGTGGGCATATGTGCAGTGGAACGAACGTCCACCATAGTAGGTGGACGATTGTGCACTGTCAACTATGCTGCCGGTCTTTTTGTTGTATCCGGAAATGCGAGGGTCTCTCTCATTTCTTCCACCGCAGCTCTGTTCAATGTCTGCAACCGTCGTTCTTCCAGTTCGTGACGCCAGTCGGGATGAGCACGATCGAATGCGAAGAGCAGATCATCGTTGCCGACAGGATTTCCATGCTCGTTCACGCCTCTGATGATGAGAAAACGTTCGTTGAAAGCGGAAGCCAGGGGGAGTCAGGGGAAATTACCTATTCTATACGACCTCCCGGGCATTTCGCCTACTGCCGAAGGGAAAGAAAAGCGGTTCACAAAAATGGAAGGCTACGGAAAGCCAAAAAATCATGGCATGAAAAGTGACAATCAACCAATAACATCAACCCCTCGATGCGCTCATGGCTTCGCCACGAGCTACTCGGGGTGACAATCAGCCAATTACGTCGAGGTCTTTGTGCTTCTTGAGTTCAAGATAGGTGATCGTCCAGACCGTTTGTTTGAACACGTGGAGGTAGCCGAAGAAATAACTGGCGATGCCGACGAGGACAAGGCCGACCGCCCCACCGATGAGCCAGGTGAGCAGTTGTGAGAGGAACGTGCTGAGCAAAAAGACGACGCCGAGGATGACCCCTGGGATGATGATGACGATCGCGGCGTTGAGGATGATCCGCAAACTGATGACGAACAGCAGTAGCAGCAGGAACATGATGTGGCCCAGATAGCTGATGATGAGCTTGAAGCTGCGTCCGAGGGCCGTGAAGATCCCGATACGGTCGATCACGATGGCCTCCTCGGCGAAACTGAAGAAGAAATGAATGACGTTCGAGACCACCCACATGATCCAGAGAATAATGATGAAGAACGTTTTGCTGTCTCCTTCCACGTACCGCAAAATGACCGACGTGATCGTGATGGTGGTCGAAAGACCACCGAGCGCGAAGATTTCGTGGATTGCGAAGATCGGGAAGAAATTATAGAGCGCCAGGACGAGTCCGCCTTTGACCTCTTCGCCCATCTTCGATTTGGCCGCGAGACCGATCACGGCGCCGGCGGCCAGGTGTGGGAAGAAGAGTTCGACGGTGAAGAGGAGTGTGAGCGTGATAATGAACGTCCAGAAGAACCAGTGGGGCATGCTTTCGTAAATCTGAATTTCCACATCGAAGAATCCCGCGCCGCCGTTGCCCCAGAAGTATTCGTAGAGGAAGTACACCTGGTATCCGACGAGTTTGATGCTCAAAAGGAGCTCGAACAGTGACGATGCAACGCCCCAGCGACGGACAGACGCCTCACGCCGCGTGATGGCCCAGGCCTCGGCAATGATTTCCCGTGGGGTCATTCGGAGAGAGGAATGAGATCCTGCAGAGGAGTGTACGTGTAATCCGTGCCCAAGACGATGGTCACCGGCCCCTGCTTGTCCGGTGTGATTTGCGTCGGAAGAGGCCCCGTCGGCAGGCCCAGGAGCGTGGCGAAGAACTGTGCGGCGGCTTCATCTTCTTGTGTCTTGGCCACGATCAGGGACGCGGGGAGCTTGGGAGCGTTGCGGCGATCGTCAAACGCATTGTCCGTTTCGACATTGTCGAAGCTGTACCGCGTGAGTTCGTTGCCGAGCAGCCGCGCAGCACCGGTCTTGGCACCGGCGTTGAGGAGCTGCACGTGCGGCTTGGCGAGGATCATCTGACGATTCCGGAGGAGGAGCGCAGTGAAAGCCCGGATTTGCTTCCAGGTCACCGGGAATTCCGGAATGGAGAAGGGGAGGAGAACCGATGCACCATCAAATTGGTCTCGGGGGGGTGTGTAGAGGAAGCCGCCGGGCGTCACGAACGGCGTCTCGATACCGGTTTCGATGTTGAGCGTCTCACTGATCATGTTGTGCTGGTCGAGGCGCTCCCCGAGCTTTGCGGCTCCCAGGAGTTCGGCGAAGCTCATCGTGGTTTCGACATGATCGGAGAGGATTTTGAGCAGTGACGATATCTTGCCAGGACTCGATGCAATTCCCTCGCTGCGCGCCTTCTCGCCGAGCGCTCGGAGGAGTTGCTGCTGGCGTGCCGAACGCCCGAAGTCGCTCGTCGTGTGACGGCTGCGGGCGTACTTGAGGGCTGTCTCCCCATCCAGATGCTGCGGGCCTTTATGAATTTCGAATGTCTCGAACGAATAGTTCGCTCCGGGGTATTCAACGTCGACGATGTCGTAGGGAACGTCGATATCCACTCCTCCGAGTGTATTCACCCCCTCCGTGAACGCCGTGAAGTCCACTTTCACCACGTGATGGATCTGCATCCCCAGGTGTCGCCCGATTTCTGCGCCGAGTTCCTTCATTGACGCCAGGGACGCGTCTTTATCGGGAATCCCCTCGCGCCGGAGCTTGTACTTGAAGTTCCGGTAGAGCTCGTTGATCCGCCCCTTCCCCATTTTCTCACTGCTCAAAATGTAGAGATCGCGCGGCAACGAGAGCATCACGGCGCTTTTCGTCTTCCACGGATCCAGGCTCACCACCATGACCGTATCGGTCAGGTCCACCCCGTCGTGGTCTTTGTCCCCGGCGCCGAGGAGCAGGATATTGGTAAATCCATCCTCATCTGCGGGCAGATCAGCCCCCGCGACGGAGAGGAAATTATGAATGGTGAGGATCCGGAGTCCGACGAGAGCCTGGACAGTACCCGCGACGAGAATCAATCCGAGGAGCACCGATACCAAAATCACCGCCGTCTTCTTGAGCAGCCATACCCGGTGGGTTTTAATTTCCTCTTCCTCTTTGCGCACCTTCCATTTTCCGTACAGCGCGAGAATCAGCGTCCCGAACTTCAGTGCGTACGGCGTCGTTGCCTGTAGAGCTCTTTTCCATCGCGCAGGGGGTTTACCCTGATCGGAGTCGAAGGGTTCACGGATTGAACGAGTCGTAAAAGTCATGCCGGGACAGTTTAGACGAAACCGAGCCGGGAGAGGAGGGCCAATAGGCCAAGAATTAAGGGTTGATGAAGCAGATAGATCAGTAACGCATTCTTCCCCGGCCAGGTCAGCGCGCGTCTTCGACGCGCGTATGAGGAGTCCGAGGAAACCGAGGAGTCCGAGGAAGATTTTCTGAATCCGCGTTGTCGGACGTAGAGGAAATATCCCACGGCATATCCCATCAGCACAATTCCAAACCACGGAATCAGCGGAAAATAATCGACGCTCATAAAATCGGTGGGCATCACGCCAAGGGGCAACAGCGCGGGTCTACGACCCGCGACGGAGAGGATGTCCACAATGATTTTCTGGAAACCAATGAAGCTGATTCCCAGCAGGAGATTCCATTCCCGAAATCGTGCAAAGAAGGGGAGCAGCAGAATACTCACGCCGATCATATGCAGAATGCCGAAGCGCACGTATGTCTCCGGCTCAGCGACATACGTCACCATCGAGACGAGCATCCCGCATCCGATCACACCGAGGCCGCGCAGGACGTATTTCTTGTACCGAACGGCAAAAGATGACTCGCCGTGTTTTGTCTGATGGCGATTCCAGGAGATCGCAAAGCTGGTGCCGACGAGCAGTAGGAAGAGTGACGCCGTGCCTTGGCGCAGGAGGTACCAGCTGGTGTTCTCAAAAAGTCCGAGCGGGAATCCGTGGTACATCTCCAGATCATAGGCCAAGTGATAGATCACCATCATGACGATGGCCAGTGTGCGCAGGAGATCGAGTTCAACGTATCGTTGTTGCATAGATTCATTCTACTACCCAAAAGAAAAACCCCCTCGCGGGGGTCTTCTTTTTGAAAGCTCATGTGAGAGCCATCGTTACGCCATCCGGGATCCGCGCTCGGCGTCGAAACACGCCTTGCAGAGAACCGGTCGGCCACCTTCCTCGACGGGGCGAGGCTTAAAGGGGACCTGGCACTGTGCGCCGCACTTGCCGCAGACCGCGTCATGCATTTGTCTGTCCTGCATGCGGACGTTCTTGCGTTGTGCGCGGCAGTCCTTGCACCGCTGGGGTGCAGAGAGCTGCTTTGTGGCGTAGAACTCCTGCTCACCATCGGTGAACACAAAGGTCTGGCCGCAGTCGCGACAGGTGATCTGTTGATCAGCCATAAAACTGAAAGAAGGAAATAAGATCAGGCAGCCTGCCTGTGAGGGGTGTTCCTTCTTTCCGTTCTTTCGATGACTCGATCGACGTTACGAAGGTTTCCGAGGGAATTGTACAGTGTATTGGCTTTGTGTCAATCACATGTCACTTTTCTCAAGGAGGCGATCCAGCCGAAAAACCCGTGGAGAAAGCGCTCCCGCCGCTCGCGCATTTCTGGCGTGAGTGCCTTGATCCATTCTTGTTTCATGTCGGGATCTGCATTGTCCCAGCGGTGAATCAGCGGATGAAGACCGACGAACGACGTCTTGCCATCCCAATTTTCCGGAAATGTCCTGAATCCATGCGGTTTCAAGAATGGATCCCACGTGATATCGACATCGATCCATTTCCCATCGTCGTTCTGAATCTGAAGGAAATTGTGACCGTGTTCCCATTCGCCTTCTTCCAGAATCATCGTCAGTTCTTTCGGCAGCGGAAGCTTCTGCGCGCTCCAGTGGAACGTGCAGACAGTGATCCGGTATGGAATGCCGAGCTGCTCAAAGCACGACTGCAGCACGAGGTGCTTGCCCGTGCAGGTTCCCACGCCTTTCGTCTTCAAGACGTCGTCAATCGTTCGGCCTTCGCCCCAGGGGATCTTTGCGACGTCGCATGTGACTGAGCGCAGCCGTTCATCCTGACTCATTTTCGTGTAGCCTCCCGTATCGATGAATGCAGTGATGAGGGGATCCATGATGGCATCATACAATATACAAAAAAGCGGCCTTTCGGCCGCTTCCCTTCTATTCAACAAACGGTTTACTTTAGGGTGACTTGGTACTGGCGGTCTTGATCGTCTCCTCTATGACACCTCTTGGTCCAGAACTTCCATCGTCGGTTCCTCCGGACGGGGGACTTTATTCGGTCCGTCGCGATGCGCGATAGCCAGCACTTCCGGTGGGAGTGTCGCAGGAACAAACCGTCGTAGGATCAACTCGCGCATGTTGCGAATGATGCGTAGCTCCGCAATCGTAAGCGGAACGTCACGAACCATGGCTTCCATATACAATAATTCCGGAGGAATGCCGATCACGTCACAGAGAAGTTCCATGCGCTTCTGCGTTGCGATGTAACGGCCGTGCTCAAATTTTGACAAATATGATTGCGAGCATTCAGAATTTCCTTCCAAGAGTGCAATCATCGCGGCAACGTTCACTTGGGAGATACGAGCTTTGCGGCGCAGATCGGCGTACGAAAGCCCCAATTTCTGCGTGAAGATTTGAGCATCGTCCTCACTTTTTTCCTTGGGAGAAGCCATGGCAGGGTTCATGAAAAAGAGGTGAATTTTCCGTTTTGCAAATGGAATTGTCAATGAAAAAGGCGACCGCTGGGCCGCCTCTCGCAGGTCGAAGACCTGCACTGAAATTCGACGGGAATCACTTCAGCGTCACTTTTGCGCCCGCGGCCTCCAGGGTCTTCTTCATTTTCTCGGCGTCTTCCTTGGGGACGTTCTCTTTGACCATCTTGGGAGCGCCGTCGACCATCGCCTTGGCGTCGCCGAGGGCGAGGCCGGTCACTTCGCGGAGCGCCTTGATCACGGCGATCTTCTGGGCGCCGGACTCGGTGAGTTCGACGTTGTAGCTGCTCTTCTCCTCCGCAGCGGCGGCAGGAGCGCCTCCGCCTGCGGCGGCGACGGCAACGGGAGCAGCGGCACTGATGCCGTACTCCTTCTCCATGTACTTGACCACGTTATTGAGACTGATGACGTTCAGCTTCTCGAGGGCGGTGATCACGGCCTTCTCTTCGGCTGTAAGGGTGACGGCTGCGTCGGACATAAAAGGGGGGGGAGAATGGTGGTCCCTCGTACGCTCGCCTCCGGCGAGCTACTCGGGATGACAAATAAAAAATTAGGCGGCGGCGGGGGCTTTCTTCGCCTTCTCACTCAATGCGCGTGCAAAGCCGGTGAGAGGGGAGTTGATGATCGAAGCGAAAGAGCGCAGCGGAGACTGGAGCATGCCGGCGAAGGTCGCGAGCAGCACCTGGCGTCCCGGGATCGTCGCGAGGGTCATGGCATCCGCCTTGCTGAGGAGCTTGCCTTCAAAGAGACCGCCGACGAACGATACTTGCGGATGATCTTTGGCAAAGGCGTGTGCGACCTGCGGGCCGACGATGGGGTCGGAAATACTGAAGATGCAGGCGACGGCGCCGCTGAGCATCGACTCTTCGGGGACCGGCAGACCTTCCTCTTTTGCGGCGATGCGCATCAGCGTTTTCTTTGCGACCTTCATCTCCGCGCCGGCGGCGCGGAGTTTTCGGCGCAACTCACTCACTTCGCTGACCTTTAATCCAATGTAGTTAGCGAAGACAACGGACTGCGCGGACTTCATTTTGTCCTTGAGCTCCTTGAGGAGGATCTTCTTCTGTGCGCGGGAAACGGCCATAGTTAGGGGTGTACCGAGGGACAAAAAAAGGTCCCCCTGAGATGACTACATCCGGGAGACCAGCGAGGAACACGGCACGAATCACCAAGCCGGGGCCGAGTAACCGATGCTGTATTCCTCGGAGGGGCTTATTTCGGCCTGCGGCCTTGTGCCCTCGGTCTTCGGATGTAGGCCAATTGTACTCAGAACGGGGAGGGAGTCAAGGAAAGCATCAAAGAAAGGCACAAAGGCCGCAAAAGTGACAAAAGTAGCAAAGGCATTCGAGCGAGATTCCTTCGTCGCTTTTGCCGTTTTTGTGACCTCTTTCGTCCACTTTTCGTGCTAGAATCACACCCTTCCGCGTCTTCCGCTCATGTCCGCGTCGCCCACCTCCATCGCCGCCCTCCTGCAGTCCCTCGATGCTGCCAAGCTTCCGCTCGAACAGCGAAATCTGCGGCGGGTGATTGCGTATGCCGAGCGTCTCTATGCGGGAACGATGCACTGGACGGGCGTCAGCCTGCTGGAGCATTCACTTGCGGTGCTCCAGATCCTGCTGCCGTTCCAGCCCGATGCCGACACTGTCACTGCCTGTATTCTTCAGCACGCGCTGGAGCGCAAAGCGATCACGACTGCCGAACTCCAGGAGGAATTTGGGCCGCGCGTGCGGGCGCTGATCGCCGGCGTGCATCTGCTCTCGCATGTGAATATGCGAAACCGCTCCACGAGCGTGGAGGATTTGCGGCTGATGCTCCTGAGTGTCGCCGACGACATCCGTATTCTTCTCATCATTCTCTGCAAACGCTGTTTTGCCCTCGAGAAGATCGCATTGCTGCCGCTCGCTGACCGCAAACGCGTCTGTCACGACATCCTGAATCTCTTTGCGCCGGTCGCAGCCCGCCTGGGTATTCACTCGCTCAAGCAGCGCCTGGAGAATCTTGCATTCCCGGTCGTCTATCCTTCCGATGCCGAGCGGATCATCGAGCAGATGACGCAGGTGCAGGGTCGTTACGGACCTTTTCTCGTCTCTGCCGCGGAGGAACTCAAAGCAGCTCTTGCGCAGCAGGGGATCACGGCATCCGTGCACGGACGGGAGAAGCAGTCGTACAGCATCTTCACGAAGATGAAGAGCAAAAGTCTTTCATCCATCGAAAGTCTCCCCGATCTCTTCGCGTTGCGGGTGATCGTCGAAACGGACGAAGAGTGTTACCAGGTACTGGGTGCGCTCCACCGCATCGGCCGCCCCGTGGCAAACCGCTTCAAAGATTACATCTCGTTTCCCAAACCCAACGGGTACCAGAGTCTGCATACGACGGTGGCGAAACTGCCGGGCGTTCCCGAAGGAGTCTTCGTGGAAGTGCAGGTGCGCACGCGCGCGATGCACCGCGAAGCCGAGTACGGCATTGCCGCGCACTGGAGCTACAAAGAGCGCGGGTCCGCCGAGCAATCGGTCGAGCGCGTGGCGCTCCAGCAGGCGCTTGCGTCGCAGCACACCGTCGAAAGCGGGATCAGCCGCTACCAGCGGCTCGCTGATCACATTTTCGTCCTCACGCCCAAGGGCGATATCGTCGAACTTCCCGAAGGCGCCACGCCGCTGGACTTCGCGTTCCAGATCCACACCGATGTGGGGCTCAGCTTCCGTGCCGCGCGGGTCAACGGTTCCATCGTGCCGCTCAATTACGAACTGGAGAACGGTGACGTGATCGAAATCGTCACGCAGGGCGCGCCCCACGCGTCGTCCGAATGGCTGCAACTCCTCAAGATGGCATCCTCCCGATCGCGCCTCAAACGCTACCTCAATATCCAGCATCGGGAAGATGATCTTGCGCGCGGCAAAACCCTCCTCAACGAGGATCTCAAGAAGCGCCGGTTGCCGCTGCTCGACAGCGATCTCTCGATCCTGCGTGTGCACGAAGGCAACATCCTGCCGATTGCCGAGCGCGAAGATCTGCTCGTCAAACTCGGGCAGGGGACGGACCGAACGAGTTCGCTCATCCAGCGTCTGGATTTGCTGCGGCCATTGCGGGCATCGAAGTCTTCCCCATCCGGAGTCACGACCCTTGCATCACCTCATCAGAAGGAGAAGAAGCTCCAGTTCCAACGCAAAGATTCTCTGGTGGATCTCGAAGGCGACGTCCCGATGCCGCTCAAGTTTGCCAAGTGCTGTAAGCCACAGGATGGCGAGAGAGGGAAGATCACCGGCGTGATCACGCGCGGTGGAGTCGTCATGATCCACAGCGCGAAGTGCAAAAACGTCGTTCGCGGAAATCCGGAGAGGAGGATCGGGGTGAAGTGGAGGAAGGGGGCCTAAAAAGGGGACCGAAGGGTGCAGGGAGATGTTAACTTTACTTAACATTACAATTATGGTAATTTGTTGCTAATGGCGACTTCCCGACCATCACGGTTACAATTGGATGCTGAAGAACGGCAAAAAGATAGCGATGTGGAGCGTCCAGAGTCACGCGAGCACCGAATCACTCGCGAATTCGGAATGCAGATGCTGCTGAGCGTGAAGGAATGGAAGGGGAATGTTTTGATCGCGCCCGATGGAACGCAATGGACGCCCGAAGACTCTTCCGTGAAGAACGCATCGTGGGGTCCCAATGAGATTCCTCGCAGTTTCATCCTCGTTCACGAAATTCGTCGTATCGGCAAGAACGGCATCGAGCGTTGTCTCATTGAACATCCCGATACTCCTCATGAGCGCGTGTGGATTGCCGTGGATCGCACCGGAACGGATGCACGAAGGAGACTCTTCGCGGCATTTGATCAGCCCCAGCAACAACGGCTGGCCGCGTAAGAAGCTAAACAGCTAAACAGCGAACAAGCTAAACAGCGAGCATCCCCTCCACCAGCTTCTCCACGCGCTTCCGCCACTTCAACTCCTCATACCCTTCGCCCCCCTCTTTGTAGAACGCTGCCGCGGAGGCGCGTTGATCATCGGGGACGCTTTTGAGCATGATCTCGATTGCTGCATTTACTTCTTCGGGCGCCGCCTCGATCTTCTTGTCGTCGAGCAGCCATTGGATCGCAAAGCGCAGAGTTAACCGCTTCGCGGCTTCATCTTCGAGTTCTTTCTGCAGTTTTTCGACCGTCCGGTCGGTCTGCTTGAGCCAGTCGTCCATCGAGAGCTTCTCGCGCTCCAGATTCTTCGCGATTTCGTCAAAGATCATCCGTTCCTCGTGCGCGATCAGCTCCGGCGCAAGATCGATCTGCGTCGCCGCGCGGATTGCGTCAAATAATTCGCGCTCCCGCTGTCCGCGGCCCGCCTGCTCTTCCTGTTCCCGCAGCGATGTTCCGATGCGGTCCAGAAGATCCTGCTTCGATTCGCCCAACCGGTGTTCTTTGACGAACGCGTCGGTGAACTCGGGGATCGTCACTTCTTCAATGCCCTTTACGGTCGCTGTGAACGTCACCGGCTTCCCCTGCAGGTGCTCGGCGTGGTATTTGTCCGGGAATGTCAGCGTGAAGATCTTCTGTTCGTCCTTCTTGAGTCCTGTCACAGCTTCTTCAAATCCGGGAAGGAGCGTCTTGCTGCCGATCGTCAGTTTGTACCCGCTCGCGCGTGTGCCTTCGACTTCTTTGCCATCCGCCGTGCCCACGAAATCGAGCGTCAGCTCATCTCCTTCTTTCGAAATTCGATCAACAGGAGTGGTCGTGCGGTACTGATTCTTGAGGTAGTCGACCATGCGGTTCACATCCTTCTCGTCCGCTTTGATCTCCGTCTTCTTCACCCGGATCTTGTCTGCGCCTTTCACCTTCACCTCCGGGCGCTCAACAAACGTCAGCGTGAGTGTGAGCGGTTCTTTGGATGTCAGATCCACCTTCGGCGGAATGATCGGCTGCAGTTTGTGTTCCTTGATCAGCGTATCGAACACGGAGGGGAGCAGCATCCGCACCGTCTCCTCATTGATGTCCGCAGGATTGATCTTTGACCGGATCATATCCGCGGGGGCGCGGCCTGGGCGGAATCCTTCGATACGCACCGATTCGCCGAGCTTCTCGATTGCCTTCGCCTCGGCCTTCGAGCTCTCGTCGGCGGTGAAGGTCACTGTCGACTGCACGCGGGATTGTTTCAGTCGTTTAGGAGGGGTGATTTGAGACATACGTAGGGAAGATTGTTGGCAGAGCATACAGTGTTCCTGGCCATAGAGAATGGCGGTCGCAAATTGACATAAAAAAAATAATGTGTATAATATAATTTAGATGTTCTTTGAGAGCATCGTCAAGGTTCGTGGAGGTGAGGCAAGCATTTTGTGCGTACGAGTTCAGTATGCTCAGGATGCTTGCCTCATCCGAGGCGCAACCGAGCCAACGGTTAAATTGGCGGAGGATATGCAATGTCCCGAGAATTGTTCAACGCCCAACGTGTCTGTGCCTTGCTGGGGGTGGGAATGGCGGACACGCCGCTGCCCACTTCCGTCAGGCTTGAGGAGTCGGTGATCTACATCCACCCACTCATCACGGATCTCACGGCACTTCGGCGCTCGAAGGCACCGATGCTCGATGAGAGCTGGTACGACGAAGGTACCGGGCTCTACATCGCGAAGCCGGGATACTGGGCGGTCATCAACCCCGTTCCCAGGTCCGACCGTAAAGCGCAGGGAGAGCAGGACCTGCAGATCGCCAAGATGGCGGGATATCAACGCACCCCGCTTCTCGTCGATAGCGTCCTGCTCGCTTGCATGATGCTCAGCGGCAAAAAGTTTCCGTACGGCATCTACGTGCGCTGCCCCGAGAAGGGCGTGAACCCGAAAACGCCCTGCACCGGGCTAATGGTCAACGGCGACCGTTTCGGGCCGTGCGAGCTGTTTCACGGCGAAGCAAGGCCGAACGTACGGTCGTCCGCCGCGAGGTGGCTCTGCGACTAAACACCAACCTTGATCGACTGCTGGAGTTCTATGAATTCTGGTAGTCGAACTACTGTGGCCGCGCTCCGCAAGAGCGCGGCCATTCAGTATACTCACTCTATTTCCAGTACATCAGCAGCGGCGCTGCTATAAAGTACGACGAGTACGCCCCGATCACCGTGCCGAAAATCAGCGCGAGGATGAACCAGCGGATGGATTCGCTTCCCAGGAAGAAGAGGGAGAAGAGCATGATGAGCGCCGCAATGGCGGTGGAGAACGTCCGGGTCACGCACTGCCGGAGACCCCGGATGATGATGGCCGAGAGGTCTTCGCTCCGGTTATCAAAGCTCATGTTGTCGCGGATGCGGTCGAAGATGACGATGGTGTCGTTTGCGGAATACGCGAGGATCGTCAGGAGCGCCGTCACAAACAGTGTGTCGAACTCAAATGTCGTGAACCATCCCAGAATGATGAACGCCCCCGTCGTAATGATCACATCATGGAGGAAGCCGACGATGGCCAGAATGCCGAACTTCCAGGCATTCATTTTCCGCGGGAGTTTGCGGAACGCGAGCGCGAGATAGAGGATGACGGCGATGGAGGCGAACGCGATGGCCTGGAGCGACTTGGTCTTGAGGCTCGCCGAGAGACTCGGTCCGATGGTGTTGTAGTGCTGCTCATCCACTTTCCCCAGACTCTTTTCGAGTGACGCGAGCAGCGCCACGTGTTCTTCGTTGCTCATTGGTCGCAGGCGAAGGACGAACCCGTGTTCGGTCGCGGTCTTCACCGCCGTCACCGAGACGTTGCCCAAGTCTTCCTTGCTTGCTTCCTCATAGGAACGGACCGCCTGCAGAACATCGTCACGGGTTTTGCCATCGACCGTCTGGATCTGCAGCAGCGTGCCGCCGGTGAATTCGATGCTGAACTTGGGGCCGGGGTAGATGAACAGCGCAATCGACCCGATCACGAGAAGTGTCGAGACGCAAAGCAGCACTTTGGAGACGTTCTGGAAGGTCATCGCGGGGCAGGATAGTGGGTTTGCGGGGGGTTGGCTAGGTTGAGTGTCAGAATGTCGCTATCGGCTTCGATGCTCCACAAGACCGGGTTTCGGGCCTCTAATTGCTGCCGTATCCATTGCCAGAGAGGAAGACCCCCACTGTCGCCGATCACGCGGTCAACGAGTGCGGGACTGAGGCTCCCGCCCGCGACCGGAGAGCCCAAACGCGAAGGAAGGGGAAGGTCATGGCCGATCCCCGTCACCTGATCGAGCCATTCTCTGCTATTGGTGATCACGATATCCCGTCCGCGCGTGGCGCTCATGAGTGCTTGGTCGCCGCTGCGTGTTGTATGCACCGTCCAGTCGCGAATGTTCTGCACGCTGTCTTCCGCCTGCGATGGATCGCTCTTGAGGATAGTGGAGCGCATTCCGTGTTCGATTGGCCGGTCAACGACGACGGTCCCGAGCAGTGAGCCGCGAAAGCGCTCATGCAGTTCACTGAGTCGTGCTTTGCCGCTGCGGATGTCATCCATGCTGCTCTGGAACAGAAACGCGAGGCCGCCCGTTCCCGTTGCAGCGCGCCAGTGAAGCACCGATTCCTGCCGCAGGAACGGAAGAAGATCGTACGAGTAGCTCCACTGTCCGCCGAGCAGCTGTCGCACCGTGGCGGTGAGCATGCCGATCTCAACGGCACGTTCGTCCTCCGGGAGATGCTGCAGGCGTGATTCAAGGATTTCCTTGGGATTGCCCAGCGCAAGGGTCACATCCGGTGTCGGAGTGAGTAATGGTATTGCCGCAGAGGCGCGGCGTCCGGGCACAACCGTGTTGCCCAGGATGCGGAGCGTGACCGTGTCGCCCTTCGTCATCACGATGAGTGCCCGCGACTCCGGGATCATCGAGCGTAGAAGTGCCGGCAATACCGTGCTGCCCGGCTCCTTCACAAATATCCAGCGTTCATCGCGACGCATGCTGCGTGTGAGCAGCGAAAAATCCTGCGATGCCCGCAGCCGCGGTTCGTCACTGGTCAGAAGAGCCTGGAGCTCTGGATCGGACAGCAGAAAATCCTGGCGATCAATACGCAAGTTCGATGAGGGCAGGGGAGCATCCTTTTCCGTTGCCGAGAGCACCCAGCCTTGCCGTGCATCGGGGAGAGTCACGACGCCTACGTTCATAAATCCCTCGTACATAGGAACAGCCTGGAGTGCCGGATACTGTGCGGTGAACATACGGATATCTTCCCGTGTGACGTTCTCCAGAAGTGCCACTGTCTGCGGCTGTGGCAAAAAAGCATCGAGTGAACGCGGTTGCCAGAGTGCCAGGACTCCGATGATCGTTCCCGCGAGAATGATGGCACTGCCCACAAGTGCGAGGATGAGGATGCGGGAGAAGGGAGGGCGGGTCATTATTCTGATTCTAGAGAAGGAAACTCATTCTGTCGTCAGCCCTTCCGCAAGCCGTTCTTTTGAATACAATTTGTATTCATAAAACAATTCATGATATCTCACCAGCGCACTTTATTGCGCTTTTTTTATCCGGGCGTACGATGTCCCGATTTGCCTCCTTCGTCTTCGCTCAGGACGCAAATCATTCAGACAAAGAGCAACACACACAACACACAAAGGAACACACATAGAACGGGCCGGCCCATTCACACACACGATCCTTCACATCACCAGTCTCATACGCTCACCGACGCTCCGCTCTGCGGAATGACGGTGCGCAAGTAGGGAGGACGTTGATCATCGGTACAGGCGGTCAATGTTCTCTCTGCTCTGTAATGTCGCGCCGTGGATGCGAGGTGTCACCAGCGGCGTGCTCCTGTTCCTCCCCAGTGTCTCCTCATCGCCTTTGTGCTTTGCATGGCAGACCGGTACGGGGACTTCGCTTCGGTTGCGAGGAGAAACAAGAAACCGTAGCAAGGCAGAGAATCGAGGGTTACCTCCCCTCAGTCATCCTCCACTCATAACGAATGGCTCAGCGGTAGACTCATGTGATTCGCCGTTGATAGCCACCGGAGGAAGGCACACAAACACAAAAAGGCCCGCAAGGGTCTTTTTGTTTAGGGCGTGAACGAGCTTCACGGCTTTATTGGCGGATTGTGGAGTGTTTTGAGATTGATACGTGAAATCTTCTGCTGTTTTTTTCCATAGAGTTGCGAAGCTTTTTCGAAATCGCCTCCCTTCTCTGAATTAATCCAACATAACAGCGAAATCGCTTTCTGTTGCGTGGCTACGGCGTCGGAGAAATTCTTGTCCGCCGCATGAGCGGCGGCCATGACATGGAGCGACAGAGGATCATCATCTCCGCGAATGGATTCTTCTGCCTTCGCATGCGTGAGCGCCTCTGCGGGATCACGAGTCTGGTCGTCATCCGCCGTTGCGTACGTCCACGCGATGTTGTTGTGCAATCGTGCCTGCCACAGTTCCACGTCCGAAAGGTCCCAACGTGCCGGAACACGCAGAGTCTTTTTTTGTGATTTGCGGACGGGTAAAGAATTTCGTCCTTCTTGCGTCAGCTCCTCGAGGCTTTTCTCAAGGATGTGCAGCGACCGGGGATCGTCCTTCGCGAGGTGATAGGCATGGAGTGCGATGAAGAAAGCAGTGCCAGGAGTGTTGAGCGCGAGATACATTCGTGCGCGGTGATTCTCAATGAGCGGATTTTCCGGATCAAGATCAAGCGCGCGCTCGTACGCTTTCAGGGCAATAGCACTGTCCTCTGATTCTTTCGCTTTGCCGCGTTCAACATGCGGTCGCGCTTCTACCACGTCTGATTCATGAATGATCACTTTGTCGTCAGAAAGAACGGTGAGGCCCTGCTTCCACGCTGCAATAGCCTCGGCGTATTGGCGAATGTCGTAGTGCGCGGAACCCTGGTCGTGCAAGAGTTTCACATTCGTCGGTTCGCTTGCGACAATATGCTTGTAACTCGTTGTCAGCGCCTCGCCGATCTCCGCATCATGCGGCCATAGAGATTTTGCCCGAAGCAAAGCACGCACTGCATCCCGGTACTTCCCAAGCCCCATGTACGCGAGCGAAAGTCCGTAGAGACCATCCGGCGCGCCTCCGGCTGTGGTGAGGAGTTGACGAAACGAGTCTACAGCCTCTTCAAATTTCCCTCCTTGTAACAGAGTCATTGCAGCTTCTGCCTTTCTGTACCACGGAGATTTTTTCATAATGCTATATTACAAAAATTTTTGTATTCGTCAATTAGCCCACCGCGCAGCATGCAACGCACCGGCATTGGCTATTGAAAATATTTCTTGAAATGGTCGTAGGCCTCTTTCTCATTGCTCCATTTTCGATGACGGGCCGTCCCGAGCCAGCTCAGAATGCCCAATTTAAATCGGAGATACGAGCGTTCGATGAACTGTTCATCTTTCGGTCCCGTGTATCGTGCGTAGACATTGTTCACGAACTCTCGTCCGTATTCCCACAGCACCGCAAAGTCGATTGAAGGATCATAAATTGCGCGGTCACCGAAATCGATGACCCCGACAATCTTCGTGTGTTTTGTATCGATGAAGATGTGATCGACATACAAATCACAATGCACGAAACATTCTTTGTAGGGATCATCCAGATGGGCTTTTGCCTGCTTGAATAAGGCGTTCGCCTTCAATCGTTCTCCTTTTTTGAGGGTCTGTTGAAGGTAAACGCGATGTTCGCGCAAACGTCGGGAATATTCTTTTTTCTTCTCGAGTGTTGGCACTCGGTGTTTTTTGGCAAACGGGATAGGAAGAGTGTGCAGTTCAGAGAGGAACTCAGCCATTTGTTGCTGCATTCTTTTCTGCGATTTCACGGAACATTGTGCGTACGTTTTTGCCTGAAGGCTGTCTCCGGTGATCATTCCATAGCCTCCAAACGAACGATCCCGAGCGATGTGGGTGTAGTGGGGAATGGGGATAGGTAACTTCCGATACAATTTTTCAAGTAGGACGATCTCATGAGGAAACAAATCTTTATATTTCTTTTTAAGCGGAAATCGGAACACCCATCGTTCATCCAAAATCAGCGCAACGTGGTCCATCCCCTGAAAGGGGATCTGCACGTTTTTGAACTTCAGCGAAGGAAATTCTTTGCGGATGCGCCGGAGATACGGCTCGGAATTCATGCCGGTAGTCTGCCAGAGGGCAGCACCCGTACAAGAAAGTACATCACGGTTTTTTTAAGCATGAGAATGCCGAGATTCGCTACTTCGTTACCTTCCCAATATCTCTAACAGTTTGTATGGCGATTGCCGAGGGAGGTCCGGAGGCAATGCCGGTTTCTTTCCGCGGTTCAATGTCTTTGCGGAGGCGTTCGATGAGTTGCGTGATGACCGGTCCCGCTGTCGGGCGCTTGTCGACATCCTTCTCGTCGAGAATGATTCTCGTGCCATCACTATCTGTGACATGTATGCCACGTCCTTTCACCCACAGAACAAAATGCACTTTTTGAAGGTTTTTATCGACAGTCTTCGTGATCGTGACATCGTATTTGTCAAAGTGGTCGAGCTTACTGACTTTATCGAACAAGATCCGGACATGCGCGCCATTCTGTGCTTCATATTCAACGAACTTTCCGTATGTGGAGACTTTTTCCAGTTCGTCCTGCAGTCCATCGAGGAGTTGGCGGACATCAATTGGTGTAAGTGTTTCTTTACGGTCGCGAGTCATAAAGATATTATACATTATTTTCAAAGACTTTTCAACCTCTCCCTCGCAACCGTCAGACTCGGATCCAGTCTCAACGCCTTCTCGAGCGCTGCTTTCGCCTCGTCTTTCCGGTCGGTCTCCGCGGCGCTGATGCCGAGGAGTTCATGGGCTTTGCCGGAGTCGGGCCACTTCTTCACCGCGGACTGCGCAAACTGGTAGGCGTCTTCTTTCTTGTTGGTCTGGATCGCGAAGGTCACGGTCTTCTCGAAGATCCCGATATCGGCGTCGGGTTCCGTGATCAGGTTGATGTACTGCTCGAGTGCGAGCAGGGGATCACCGGCCTTTTCTGCGGCATCGGCGAGGCGGCGGCGGACTTCCTTCTTTGGTTCGAAGCCGTTGACGAGCGCGTACTGCAGGAACGTCGCGGCGTTCTTCCAC
Organism: Candidatus Peribacteria bacterium; assembly: GCA_023245765.1. GTDB lineage: Bacteria > Patescibacteriota > Gracilibacteria > Peribacterales > Peribacteraceae > JABFSS01. Next base: position 34,471 of record JAHFJP010000003.1, on the reverse strand, counting down.
TGGCCGAGCACCGCGTAGGTGCGGCCGAGGAAGTACTGAATCTCGGGCTTTTCCGGATCGATCGCGTAGGCTTTTTCAAATGAAAGGAGAGCTTCCGGCGCGCGCTCCGTCGTCAGCTCGCAGTATCCTTGCACCGTCCACGCGTCGCGATAGTCATCCTGTTCGGCAACAACGCGGCCGAGGAGTGGCAGCGCGAGCTCGCACTCCTGCACCTGGGCGAGCGCCCGCGCGAGGAGGGTCGTCAGATGAATGGGGCGGCTTTCGGGAAAGAGCGCGAATTCGTCATAGGCGGCCTGGAGCGTCCGCGCGTAGGCGCGGAGCGTCGGGTCCCAACCGTTCTGTGTCGCGAGCAATTCTTTTTTTGCGTCGTCATGCTTTTCCTCGATGATCGCGAGCAGCGCGGCGCCGTAGTGGCGCTGGGGGGAATCCGCGGCGTCCGCCAGCAGTTTTTGTGCGCGCACCACTTCGCCCGTGCGCAATGCCACGATGGTCTCGAGCAGCAGAAGATCTTCGCTGCGCGCACCGAGCCGGCGCAGTTCCTGCAGCGTGAGTTTCACCTTATCGATTTCACGCCGCTGCATCTGTGCCTGGATCAATTTCCGTAGAGCGGGAATTCCTCCTCCGCTATCCACGGACGCCTGATATTCGCGCTCCGCGGTAATCCAGTCTCCCTGGAGTGCAAGCAGATCGCCCTGTCGCAGGTGGACGAGGACGATATCGCCACTGTCGACGGGATCATCGGCGACGGTCGTGCCCGAACCGTTTCCCGGGCGGTCCAATTGTTCCGTCAGCGTCCGTACGCGCTGCTGCAGCGATTCCTGCGTGAGGCTCAGTTGCCACCAGGCGAAGCCGAGGACGCCGGCGGCGAGGAGGAAGGCTGCAGTTATTGGAACGATGATACGAGCGGAGAGTTTCATCAGAGAGAGGATAGCAGGCGATGGCGGCGAGGGCGAAAACCCAATAGGGTAAAGAGGGCGGGAGAGGGTGAAGAAGGTAAAGAGGAGCGTCAGAAAAAATCTTCGCATATTAAATTCCTCTCCACCCTCTTTACCGTCTTAGCCTTCTTTACCCTCCTACATCGTCGGACTCAGTTCACCATCACCGCTATGCGTCGAACCTCCACCGACAGTGGCGCGTGCGGCGGCTTCGGCGATGTGCTTGGGCAGGACGGCCTCGACGGCTCCCCACTTTGCGTCACCGTTCTCGGGGAGAAGCACCGTGACCTGGTCACCGACCTCGGCGCGGTAGAAGGTGACGGATGCGAGCAGGACTCTGAGTGCTTTGCCCTCGACGAGCACTTTGTACTGACCGTCTTCCTGGATCAGCACGCCGAGCGCGGTGCGGCGGGGGACCGGAGCGATCTGCTTGTAGATGAATTTTCCTTCGTCGGTGATCGTCAGCTTCATGCCGTCGCTTTCCACCAGTTTGCTCTTGCTCGCGTAGTTGGCGGGGACGGGGTACGTCTGGCCCTGGCTATCGACCATGTTCTGTCCGTCAAAAATTCCTTCGATCACCCGTCCGGTCGTTCCACCGCCGTTGCTCATGCCCCCGGCACGCAGCACATGCCGTTCACGTGTGGAATCACTCACACCCGTGATGTCGCGCAGGAGCGCGTGTGCCGTCTTGAGCGAAGACATCGCCGTATCGAGGAGTTCTTGAGCTTGGAGGAGTGCGTCGTCGGACATAGGAGTGAAAAGTTAAAAGTGAAAGGTGAAAAACGGAATTGGGAAAAACGGATCAACGAACGATCTCCGTGACAGGAAGAGAGATGGTTTTGAGTTGTTGTCGCATATCGGTGTCTGTGAGGAGACCGTCTTCGGCACCCATTGCGCCGATCACACCGGTCGCATTTATGGTACCCGCGCGGAGCATTGTTGGCAAGTCCAGCCCTTGCAAGAGCGCCCAGGTGGCACCCGTCCCAAACCCGTCGCCCGCGCCGGTGGTATCAACAATTGTTGCACCGGCAATGACCGGGCAGTGCCACGTCGCTTCGCCGTCGGAGGCGGTGGAGCCCCGTTGCCCGTCGGAGATGCAGACGATCCGGACACCGTGCGTGAGCAGCGAGTCGATTGCCTCCTCCGTCGTTTTTTTCCCGGTGAACTGCAGAGCTTCCTCCTTGTTACAGAGGAAGAGACGCGTTTTGTGCAGGAGAGCTTTGATCGTCTTTTCGCGGATACCGTGTTTGAGCTGCGATCCGCCGGGATTCCACGTGAGACCCATCTCCGGATGTTTTGAGAGGATCGCGGCAATGTCATCTTCGATCACGCAACTGCGTTCATGGATGTGATTCAGGTAGATCCAGTCCATCCCTGCCGCTGCTTCGCGGTCGAAGTTGGCATCGTGCAGATGGGCGTTGGTGCCGGGGTCGTAGAGAATCACCCGTTCGCCGCTGCCGGCGGAGAGGATGATCGAAAAACTCGACGTTTCGCCCTCGACGATGGTCGCGCTGCGCGCATCCACCCCTTCGCGTTCAAAATTCCTCAGCTGGCGCTCGCCCCACTGATCGCTGCCGAGCACGCCGCAAAAATGTGCCTCGCATCCCAGGCGCGCGAGTCCGACTGACGTGTTGGCTGCCCCGCCGCCGCATGTTTCGATCACCTGTTCCACGCGGATTTTCTGTCCGAGGGGGAGCGTCAGTGTTTTTGCTCCATGATCTTCGTGTAAAACGCTCTTGCCCGTGCGCACGAAGAGGTCGTATGTCGCGCCGCCGATGGAAAGAGTTTTGGGGCGCTTGATGTTGGTTTTGAGAGGAGTCATGAGAGGGAACCGAAGAGTCCGAAGAAACCGGGGAATCCGAGGAGTAAGTTCATTATCATCGGATTCGTCGGTTGCCTCGGTTTCCTCGGAATCCTTTTATGCTATGAGTGGTACTTCCTGTGCATGACAGCAAGAAATGCGCGGGTTTCCCGCATCGCTTTCCTGCGTCGGTACCAGTAGACACTCAGGGCTGCGGCGGTGAGTCCCAATACGAGCCGCAGCGAAATGCCGGGGAGTCCGCTGTGCGTTGTTTCCGGTGCCCCCGCGTGGAGAGTGTTTTCCGGCGCGACGTCATCGGCTTTCACACGACCCGTCAGTTCATCGGCGGAGGCGTGGAACGCCAGCGCCTGGGTCGGCGTTCCCTGCGTCGTCACGGTGAGATCACTGAGGATCTGTCCCGTCGTCGCGATGGGCGTCATGCGGATCAGGTAGGGCTGCGAGAGGAGGTCCTTCATCGTATAGACGCGCATCGAGCCGTCGAGAACCCTCTGTTCGCTGTACTCACCTTCCATGCTTCCGAATTCGAGCAGGAACGACGCAAGGGGAGTGGTGTCGGGGAATGTCCATTGCAAGAGCAGGCTCCCGTCCTGCGGTGTCACGGTCACCTCCATTCCGAGCGTCCGTGCGACGATGACGGTGCTCTTGAGTCCGTTTTCGTCCCCGCGGAGCGCGCGCACGGTCACAAAATACTCGCTGCCGGACTTGAGTCCCATCACCGCGGCTTCACCCGTCGGTTCGGGAGTGTCGAGCGTCGTATCCGACCGTCCGGGACCACTGCCCACGTCGATGCGGTATCCCGTGATCGACTCGTCGGGAATCGTATCCCACGTGAGTTCAATCCCGCCGGCGAGAGACTTCGCATGGACGTTTTGCACCTGCGGCAGGGAGGGGCCGGTGATGCCGAGTGTTCCTGCGATATCGGTCACGTTGCCCGCGCCATCGCGTCCGCTCAGTGTGAAATCAAGATCGCCGCGGCTCGGCGCGAGAAAGAGTACGTCGTACGTTCCCGGATCGCCTTCGGTGAGCGTGATGTCCTGTCCTTTGATGTGCAGCACGACTTCGGGCAAGCCCGGTTCGCTCTTGACCGTCAGTGTCACGTCTTCACCTTCCTGTGGTTGCTCGGGACTCAGGACGTAGTCGAGAGCCGGGCCCTGCATATCCAGCGTCAGATGAATGATGCCGGAATCGTATTGTCCCGACTCATCGCGGACTTCTAGGACGACCGCCCCGCTCTTGGGAAGTTTGACGGTGAATGCGAAGTTACCGTCGGCATCGGCATCTCCCGTGGCGGATGGTGTGTCACCCACGAGTGACTCGGGAGGAGCTGACGCATCTCCCACGTAGGCCTCGAGATTGCGCAGGGCGAGGTTTTTATCCTTGCCGGTGATGAGAATTTCGCGCGTGTTCACCGTATCACCGTCCTGAGGGCTCTCCATCCGGATCTTGTGGCCCTCCGGAATTTCTGCACTGCCGGTCACGGCGATCGTTGCTTCGCCCGTGAGCGTTCCGCTCTCGTCATGCACAACGATTTTCTGTTCTCCGGATTTGCTGAAGCTCATGACCCACGCGAGAGTCGCTTTCCCGAGTCCCTTCTTTGCGATCACAACCTCTCCCTGACCCGGAGGCAGTCCGAGACCCGGGAGCGCGGATCCTTTGTCATTGGGCGTTTCGATCTTCAGGGTGCCGGCGAAACTTTCGACGGTGTTGCCGTTTGCGTCCACGACGGCCACGGTGACGGAGGGAATCACGTCACGGACATTCGCCGTTGCCGGTGCTTTGATGACGATACGGGCGGGAACATCGTACGATTTTCCCGAGGGTGCGACCGGTTCGGATCCAGCGACTTGTGCACGCATCGCACCGGGATTCCAGATGCCGGCATTGGCATTCTCTTCGAATCCTCCGACGCTCGGCGAATTTGCGAGTGCCGCGATACGGGCCGTCTGGTTGAGCATCGTGCCGGTGAGCATATCCATTGCGCGGAGTGTGATTTCTCCCGGACTCTGCGTCTGCACGCCAAACTGCACGGCGCCGCTCCGGTCAGTTTCATTGGACGCCGAGAGATTCATGATGCGGTCCTCCGCGCGGCTGCCGACAAGCTGTATCGGACGTCCGGAGAGGGGATTGCCCGCGCTATCGCGCATCGTCACCGTGACGATCGAGATCGACCGGCCATCGGCTTGGAGGAGCGGCTGGTTGATGGTGATCGTTGAACTGCGCTGGTCGACACGGTCCTGGAGCACCTCAAACGTGACATCGTCCGTGATCTTGCGCTGTCCGAGGACGCCGAACACCCGGTAGATGCCCGCTTCGACCGTCAACCGTTCGGGGATGGAGACGACGGCGGATCCCCGTGCATCCGTGCTTGCTGGAATCACCGTATCCTCGCCGGCTTCCGAGACCACATGTACGTCGATCGCCGTCGATGGCGCTGCTCCTGTCAGCTCGACGGACGTTCCCAGTCCCGCGACGGTGTCGTCCACGCGGATGACCGCCTCCGCGATGGCGGCGACGGGGGGAATCAGGAGGGTGAGCGCGAGGAGGAGGGAGAGGGAGATTCGGCGCATAAATCTCATTAGTATAGCAGATTTTGCTGTTTTGCTCAATCATCTATAGCATCCCAAATACGGCTATACTCCCCGCACTATGAAGCGCTTTCTCGCCATCCTCTCTCTCACCGTCCTTCTCACAGCCTGTGGCGGCAGTTCTTCCAAAACGACGGAGGTTGTCTGCAAGGAGCAGTTCTGGAACGGCGTGATCGGGGTGTGTCTCCCCGCCGGGTGGTCCGTGCTCGCGCACGAAAAGCTCGCGGACCGCGGTGTGCCCGATCAGGTGATGGTCGGATTCCAGTCGGAGAAAGCGGTGTCCGGACAGACGCCGACAATCACCGTCACCAGCGAAAAATTGGGCAGCCCACTGGATTCCACCGCGTACAGCAAAGCGAGCATCCGCTCGGTCACGACGCTCCCCGGCTATAAGTTGATCGACAGTCGTGCGATGACGGTCGAAGCGCAGAACGTCGAACTCCACGTGTTCTCGGCACAGCCCGTGGCGGGCGAGCCGGAGCGCCGGTTCTTCCAGCTCTCCGCCGTCGCGGCGAACATCGGCTACACCGTCACGGCGCTGACGCCCGTTTCCATCAGCGATACGCTGCAGAAGGAGATCCTGCTGATCATGAATTCGGTGCGGTTCAGTGAGCCGGCACCCTCGAGCACGTAAACCGGTTCCAGGGCTTTGAAGTTCTGCCGACTATGCGTATTCTTTGCGCGTGGTGCCGTAGCCAAGCAGTAAGGCAGGGGTCTGCAAAACCCCCATACGCGGGTGCAATTCCCACCGGCACCTCCATTTGCAATAATATTATAAATATTGTATAATAACAACAGTATTCATCTCATACCCACATCATTCTATGACACACCGTGATGTCTCCGTCAGTCTCATCGGCATCGCCGCCGGCATCGTTTTGGGCGCAGGCTCGCTCGTCTGGATGCAGAGCGCGAACCTCGGCGCGAGCGCTGTCGCGCTGCTCCCCGACAATATCCATAGTGCCGGTTCGGAAATCTACACCAAGCGGACGATCAATCAGCTCGGCATTCCGCTTCGCAACGAAAGCGATACGTCCCGCTATCCGACGATCAAGAAGGACGAGACGACTGCGCCCGCTGCGGCCGACACGATGATCGTGATCACTCCGTGCATTGCCGCGCAGAAGACGGTCTGGAAAATCAAGAACGTCTATATGGCTGTCACTCCGATGAACGTCAGCAACACCGCCATTCGCAAGAAGATGGAAGACGCGTTCACGGACGCGCTCGACGACTACTGCGATACCGTCCAGAGTTCATCGTCCGCGGCGGCTGTTGTAGCTCCGTCGGAAACGCCAGTCGTTGATAACAATTGCGAGAAGTATCCTTCCCATACAGTTCGCTACTCGCAGTGCGTGTTGTCTGAGAAGATCGGCAAGACATACCCCTAAGGGCTTTTAGGGCGATAAAGGGTAAAGAGGGTAAAGAGGAAATTTCCTCGTCGCCCTCTTTGCCGTTGTCGTCCTTTCCTTCCCATTCTTATTGTCAGCCCCGAAAAAATTTGCTACATTCCTTCAAATCTCATGACCCCCAAGGCGTCCACGCCGGCCCTTTCTCATAATCCGAAAGACTATGTGATCGCGACCATGGGGAGCCATTCGGCGCTCCAGATCCTCAAGGGTGCGCGGGACGAAGCGATGCGCAATCTCGTCATCTGCAAGAAGGGGAGTGAGCGGCCGTACAAATCCTATGATGTTGCTGATGAATATCTGTTCATCGATGACTGGAAGGACTGGAACGCGACGCTGGAGGCGGAACTGATCAAGCGCAACGCCATCATCATCCCGCACGGATCGTTCATCAGTTACCTCGGCCATGATCGCGTCCAAAAGATGAAGCCGATGTACTACGGCACCAAAGAGATTCTCGAGTGGGAGAGCAATCGGACGATGGAGCGCGAGTGGCTTCTCAAAGCAGGTCTGCTCCTCCCGCGGGTCTTCAAAAAACCGGAA
>JAHFJP010000003.1:0-27077 GCA_023245765.1 Candidatus Peribacteria bacterium | reverse complement strand
GACGTGCCGATGTCGACAGGAAGGAGGATTGCAAGAGAGATCAAACAGGCCATTGAGCAGGGGAGGCTGGAGGAGATTTTGGGATGAAGTGAATGTTGTGGCTGTTTTCGACTCAGATAGAATACTAGAGTACTAGAATACTAGGAGCGGAAGCGAAAAAGTTCGTCCTAGTACTCTACTATTCTATTACTCTAGTCACTCGTATGAACGCCAAATCTCTTCTCAAAGGCTACGACCTCACTCAACTCACCGTCGGAGTCTTGGGCGGGCACAGCGCGCTTGATGTTTGTCATGGGGCGAAGATGAATGGATTCGCGACAGTCTGCGTAGCCCGAAAAGGCCGCGAGAAGACGTTCACGAAGTACTTCAAAACACGGAAAGACGTTGGGTGCGTGGATGAGGTGATCACGCTTAATGCATTCCAGGACGTATTGCGCAAAGACGTGATCAAGAAGCTGCGAAAGATGAATACAATTTTTGTGCATAATCGCTACTTCTGGGTCTACTTCAAGGATTTTTCCGCAGTCGAAAATGACTTCAAAGTTCCGATCTTCGGATCACGCACATTGCTCAGACTTGAAGAGAGGAATCAGCCCTACAATCAGTATCATCTCCTGCACGATGCAGGCATCCGAACGCCAAAAATCTTCACGGACTACCAGCAGATCGACCGGCCGGTGATCGTCAAGGCGTCCGAAGCGCAACGCGGGTACGAGCGCGCGTTCTTCGTCGTCACCTCACCACAGGAATACATGACGACGGGAATGACACTCGAAGGCGAAGGCAAGATCACACTCAACTGGCGCGAGGCACCGATCGAAGAGTTCATCGTCGGCGCGGCGGTGAACTTCAACTTCTTCTACTCGCCCCTGACCAAGCGTCTCGAACTTCTCGGGACCGATACCCGACGCCAGACGAACCTCGACGGATTCCTGCACATGACGCTCGATGAACAGCGCAACATCGCCGGAAAAATCCCACTCAAGCGTATTGAGACCGGGCACATCGCCGTCACCGTCAAGGAATCGATTCTCGAAAAAGCATTCGACCTCGGCGAAAAATTCGTCAAAGCCTGCCAAAAACTCCCCAAGAAGATCGATCCCTCCGGCAAAGGCATCATTGGGCCGTTTGCGCTCCAGGGAGCGGTGGTCGCGGAGGAGGGGAGGGAAGACATCGTGATCTTCGACGTCAGCTTCCGCATCCCCGGCTCTCCCGGCTCCGCGGCGACCCCCTACTCCGGCTACCTCTACGGGCAGTCGATGAGTGCTGGAGAAAGGATTGGTCTTGAGTTGAGGACGGCCGTTGAAGAAGGAAGAGTGGATGAAGTTGTGACATGAGCCCGGCTTCGTCTGCGGACTACGCCGAGGCATCCGGCGTATTGATCGAGCAAAGCGAAATCTCGGCGTAGCTCCCGAGGGAGCGAAGCCGGATGGGGGAGAGGATTGGGTTGGAACTACACACCGCCGTTCAAGAAGAGCGCATTGAGGAAGTGGTGACGTGAAGAATCCGCTTTACCGGTCAAATTCATCCATTTTTTTTGCGCCGTGTTCCTTCATGGCATCATTCAATACGTTGATCACCATTTCATAGTCTGGAATGGTCAGGCCGATGCTGAAGAGTTCAATGCGTTCGTCATCGGAGAGTTTCTTTTTATTCTTCAATTCTTCCTGTCGTGCGCGAAGAGTGTTCAGAACCTTGACCAAGTCATTGTGCGCTTCCTGTAGAGCGTTTGTCTTCGTTTCCGGTGATCCGGATGATGCCCGTTCCAAACGTGTGGCAATATGCTGCTGATCCTCGCGCATCGTTGTGCGGACGACTGTGATCATGAGATCCCAGCGCTTCTCTTCCGGGCTGCGCTCCCGATTCTGCGGAGTTTTCCCCGGTTCCAAGGGCGCCTTCTTCGGAGGATTTTTGTCTTTCGCTGTGAATCGTGTAGGACTTCGCGTCCAAGCCTCGAATGTGCACGCGATTGCCAGTGCGAGAACTCCAACGACTCCCGCAACTTTCCCCGCAGTTTTCGCTGATGGAAGGCGGGAGGGTCGTTTCAGCGTGAGGCCGGGGTTGAGTTTTTTCAATGCAGAGTAGGGTACTTCGTGATGCTGCACTGCGCCTGTCTTCTTTGGATGCCCACTGGTCATCGTGCACATCGCTAAATCTTTCGAGACAAAAATGACCGTTGCAAGAATGGGCTTATCATCTGCCGTTCTGCCGATCTCGAGAGACTCTGCCTTGGTCGGAACGTATTTTTTTATGACCTCGTTCCACCAAAGTGTCAGGGTGATACTCGCAGCAGGATCTGTTTCGGGCAAACGTGTCGTTTCCAAGTTCTAGAAGAAGAAAAACAAAAGTTCATTCTACTTTTTTTCAATTTTTCCGTCCATCCGTGAGTGATGTCGATTTCGGACAACAGCGTCGATGTGACCTTCCAATTCCGTCACCTGATCTGAATTTATGCTTGGGAAGCTTGTTTTTTGGTCTATAATTGCGAACCCCTGAATTCATTCAGGTGGTTCTCGGTTCTTTGTCATGCGCTGGTGCGTGCCAGTGCAGTGTCCCTCTTCACAAGGAGGTGGTGCCATGAGCACCCGCTTCAAGAAAACGGGCGGCTACCGTTTGGGAGTCGTCATGCTGGGAAAGGATCTCAGCAAAGAATTCAAGGATGATGTGGCCCGCTTTGAGGCCCTCTACAAAATGGGGTATCGCGCATTCCAGGTGTTACTCCTCTTCTGCTCCGACCAGTACCTGATCGACCTCAGGGCCTGGGCGGACGCACAAGAAGAAGACATCGAAATCAGCGCGCTCCTCGCGTTCATCGAAGACGGTGCTGGCGGGTCCTGCCCCATCAGTGCCGCATCCAGCAAACGGGATCTGGCCAAGGAGCAGGTCAAGATCACGTTCACCAAGGCCAAGCTCGTGCGCGCGACTGGCATTCACGGGCCGTTGTTCCAGGGGCTGATCAACAGCCACCTGAACGACATCCCGCGTGCCGATCAGGAGGCGTTCCTGATCGAGTTCATCCAGTTCGTGGATGCGCTCGCCATCGCCGCCAACATGCCTGTGGGTTGGGAAGTGCTCAATATGCACGAATATCCCGCCCCCGGCCCGACGACTCTGCGTCGGGCTGAGCGCATCTTCCTCAAGGCGGGCGCGAGTCCGTTGATGCGCTACCTGCTCGACCCCTGTCACCAGAGCCAGGGGGAAGCGTCAACGGTGGAAGCGTGGGAAAAGTACGGTGCCCGCGCTTCGTGCATTCACCTCTCCGACACCGGAAGGACGCTCCTGGGCCGCGAACAGGCGCTGCCGCTGGAACTGTTCCGGTTCCTGCTCAAGGCGCAGCTGCCGGTCACGCTCTACGTGGAAGCGATTGGCCGCGATGCGACCGACTTCATCAAAATGGCCCTGCACGTCAATGACGTGCCGGACCTGGACGGTGAAGACGTGTTGCAGGCAGCCGTGGTCTTCGTCGAGGACATGTTTGCGAAAGCTGCGTGAACGCATGGCGCACAGTGTCAAAGAACCAACTCCTAGCGGATTTATCCGCTAGGAGTTTGGTATATGTGTCGGATGGGTTGTATAGATGGTCCTCTCAAGCTCGTGTAAACTTCATAACAGTGGGGCTGTAGCTCAGTGGTCAGAGCGCCTGCTTTGCAAGCAGGATGCCAGGGGTTCGACTCCCCTCAGCTCCACCAACCTCCGCAGGAGGTTGCCCGCCGTAGCCTCGCCGAAGCGAGCGGAGGTGGGCTTTTCACGCACGACCTCCTGGCTACGGTTGGCAAGCCAACCATATACACTATACATATGCCAAAAGCAGTCATGCTCTGGAGCGGCGGAAAAGACTCAGCGCTAGCACTCTATCGTTGTACCCAAAGAGGATATTCGATCAAATCTCTTGTGACGTTTGGTCCTTGGAAGGCCAAATTCCAGGCTCACCCGATTCCAATGATAAAGTTGCAGGCATCCTCGTTGGGCTTACCTCACCATATGATCGAAATTGAGGAGCCATTCCGTGAGTCCTATATCAAACAATTCAAAATTATGAAGAGTGAAGGCGTCGAAGCAGTTATCACTGGTGATATTGATTACGTCGATGGTTATCCAAGCTTGATTCAACAATGCTGCGAAGAGGTTGGCTTACAGTGCGTTCTTCCTCTGTGGCAAGAAAACCGCGATGTTCTGATGCATGAAATCCTTGATGCGAATTTTCATATTGTGATGACGTATTTATCGCATCCATCTCTAGATCAGTCATGGCGTGGACGACGCATTACAAGAGAGGCAATTCAAGAATTGCGTCGTTTGCCGATTGATCTATGCGGAGAAAATGGTGAGTATCACACGATGACTCTCAACATGCCTTTGTTTCATAAAGAAATTGAAATGATCGCGGAATAATTTGTGTGCACGTTCCCCGGTTCTATTTTCCATACAACTCCAGCACCGTCCTCGTTTCGCGCGTCTTCTCGGCACTCATCATCGCGATGCCGTTGCCCTGTGACGTCCAGGTGTGGTCCGCGGGGTCTTGGAATTGGGATTGCTCGTGATCGAACCGCAAATCCGGTCCCTTCGGCGCACGCTTGCTCGGGAGTTTGTTGTTTTCCCGATACTTCTCGCTGCCCTCAATGAACCATTCCTGGACTTCATCCCGTTCTTTGGTGAATACCTCCATGCGTTGACGGAAAATCTCCTTGAGACACTCCCCACGATCTTTGCCTGGGTTCTTCGCCAGCCACGCATCCACCTCTTTCTGCGTCTCGGGATTCTTGAGCGACTGGAGCTTCTGGCGCACGGTCCACTTGGTCCAATCTTCCAAAAACGCCTGCATACCCACCTGGTAATTCGTCCATTTGGGACTGCCATCCGATGCAGCACCACGACCCGCGGCAACGTGTAAGTAATAGTTAATGACGTCATCGACGCACATATTTTCCGCATTGGGGAAGATCGGCGGCAGGCGAAACTTTTGCGCCTTCTCTTTGTTCGGATGGAAGCGCGGACCATCGATCCATTCCTCCGCTTTTGGCTTGGCGCCATACGCCTCATCAAGAAGTGGCAGTCCCTTTGCCACAAGCTCCTCGAGCCGGCGGTCGGTTTCCAGATCGCCCGTCTTCTGTAACGAGGAGAGGTAGAGCACAAGATCTGCATCCAGTAATTTCTCCAGTTCCTTCATGGCCTTTGCACGTTCAACGTAGACCTCGTTCTTGAGTTTCTTGTGGTGCGTTTTCATTTTGTCGTAGAGCGATCCCGCCGGTGTGTCTTTCGCTTTCGCTTTCTCCTTCTCCTGCGCCATGACCTCCGTAATCTCTCCCGCCATCAGCACGGACATCATTGTTGCAAACAGGATCGCTGCTCTCTGCGCGCCGTCCGATGACCGTCTGTTGCTGGCGGGTTTCTCGGGTGCGGCGGTTCGTTGCCGGGGGGCAGTGATCGCCATGCCCGCGATGCTACCCCTCGTTATCTGCCCGTGAAGCATTTCACCGCCAGATGTCCTGCATATTGCAGTGCAGAGCCACGAAAAGCCCTTTGTCCCGTCACTTGGACGTCGGCTGTACCACCGCGGCCTTCTGCTCTTCGGCAATCGTTCCCCACGCGAGCGTCCACGCGAGCAGGAATTGCGACGCGTCCTCGGAGGCGTACTTGGCGATCTCGGTGTTATGGACTTCGGGTTTTCCGTCGACGACTTTGGTGATCTGCAGCATCTCGGGGGTCTGATCGCGGTTCTCGTCGGTCATGCCGATCGTGAGCTTGGTATCCGTCTGTGGCTGGATGGTGAGGCTGATCGCGCCCGTTGCCGGAACAGTGACGGCGATATCGAAGGTGATGCCGCTGTCTTCCATCGTCGAGCGGATCGTCTGGTTTTTCTGAACATTGACCAGTCTCAGCAGCCCATCCCACACCTCGGGCTTGAGATGGAGTCCCTTCGCCAACTCGCGCCGACCGTAATCCGTCTTGGCCATCTCTTCAGGACTGAGATTTTGGGGATGCTGCAGTGCCTCTACGGCACGGTAGAGGCCGTAGGGTGGCAGCACGATCGCAATGGCTCCGTCACCCCGCCCGTGCCGGCGAAACGCGTGCACGACTCCTCCGATGTCTGCGAAGACGAGGAGCAGAAGGAGCACGAGGAGATACGGGCTGCGCAGAGTGGGGAGTTTCATCGGAGAGGGGAGATGAAATTAAAATGCCGGCGCCTCGTGCTGTTGAAATGCAGGCGAAAGGGACCGCAGTGGTGAGAAGAGGATCTGTGTGGTTCCCGTGAGTTCGGCGAGTGTCCAGAAGAAGAAGAACAGCGCGATGAAGACGATAAAGTAATACACGCCGCCGATCTTTCGCATCCAGTCGGCCTCACCGATCATGTCTCCCACCGGCTCACGGTAGTAGATGAGGACGAACGGCCCAATCAATCCCAATGCGATCAGGAGGTAGTATCCCATATCAGGCGATGGCGGCGTCGATGATCTGCTGCATGTCTTCCTTGGATTTTGCACCGACGGTGGTCTTGACGGCTTTGCCGTCCTTGAAGATCACGAAGGTCGGAATGCCCATCACCTCGAATTGTCCGGGCACGTCGATGTTGTCATCGACGTTCATCTTCACGAATTTCACTTTCCCTGCGTACGCTTTCTCCAGTTCATCGAACACGGGCAGCATCGCCTTGCACGGTCCGCACCACGGCGCCCAGAAGTCGACGACGACGGGAATGGGGGACGAGAGGACCTCTTGGGTGAAGTCGGAGTCGGAGATGGGGGAGGGCATGATTGTGAAGGTAAGTGAGGATTTCATTGTAGCGTCAAAAAGAAAACGAAGAAAACAAGGAAAGCGAAGAAAACGACGATCGTCGTTTCCGTTGATTGCTTTGTTTTCCTCGTTTGCCTTTCCGTTATTCCAGTCTCCCTCTACTCAGCAACTGCTTCGTAATCTGCTTCCCGACTTCCACCGCCGGCTGCCCATACGGATCAATTCGGTAGAGTTTGCCGAGGAACACGACTTCGGTGAGCAGCAGGAAGAAGAGCTGGCCCAGATGTGCGGCATCGAGCCGGGTGATGCTGATCGTCGCATGCGGACGTTTGACGCTCGAGAGCGCGCGGCTGGTCCCCTCGTAACATGCGTCGAGTAGCTGGCCGAAACTCTTGCCGGCAATGTGCTTCCAACTTTCGTCGATGTCCTCGGGAACGTTGAGACGCGACTTCTCCAGTTCGCGGATGAAGAGGTGCCAGCAGGATCGCGGTCCGGCCATCCATTGTTGCAGGAGCGAATGCTGGTCCTGAGTCCCGATTGCGGAAAGAGGAATGGGGTTGTGCGTTTCGGTTTTCCCAAGGCTTTCGGCGATCAGCTGCTGGTTCCAGCGTGCGAGCGACTGCATCCGGACACCGTACGGCATGATCACGCGTACGCCATAGCCGCGGTGGGTATCGAGGAGAAATTGCGTTGCCGCCAGCAGAGCGGCGGGATTATCGGTCAGTGACGTTGCCTGGCAGAGCGTGTCCATCTCCTTGGCGCCGCGAACGAAGGCGTTGAGATCACCATCAAGGAGTGCGAGCGGAAAAAGCCCGATGGGCGTGAAGATCGAGTAGCGGCCGCCGACGGCCGAGGGCATCGGCAGCATCGGAATATCGTGCATAACGCAGAAATCATGAAGGGTTCCTTTCTCGGGATCGGTGATGGCGACCACGTGATCCTGCGGACGGAGCTTGCGGTGTGCATTCAGCTGTTCCCACAGGAGGAAGAAAACGCTCATCGGTTCCAGCGTGTCCCCGGACTTGCTCGCGATCACGAGGAGCGTGGTCTTCCAGTCAATCGTCGGTAGGATCTGGAGTAGTGCGGCGGGGTCGATGGTATCGATGATAATGAACTCCAATGTTTCGGGACCCTCGAATACTTCCTGGATCACCTTGGGACCCAGTCCCGATCCGCCGATGCCGACCCAGAGCACCGTCTTGATGCCGCGGCCTTTGGCGGCCATCGCCGTTTCCTTCACGCGCTGCAGCGTTTTTTTATCGTAGGGATCCATTGACCACGCATGCATGCCCCGGCTGCGTTCCTTCAGCCAGTCTTCCACGTACTTGCGCATGCCCGTGCGCAGTCCCGACATCTCCGCGTCGGGAATGCCCATCGAGGGGGTGATGGCTTTTGCGAGGGTGGCGGAGATATCCAGGGTGAGCATGAGAATGAGAGGGGACCGAAGGGACCGAGGTGACCGAGGAGTGGAATTTCAGAGCGGCCATTCCTGACCGCGGCTTCATAAGGATCGCAATGCGGCCGCCACACGCTCCTCTGTCGTCTTCACCTCCGGCGGCAGGTCTTTGAGCATGCCGATTGCCGTGGACGAATCGTACCCGAGTGCGGTGAGAGCGGCGATGGCGTCCTGGTCGAACTCCCCGCGCGCGGACGTCATCCCTTTCACCATGAAGATCTGCGGCTTGCGTTCGGCGAGCGAGCGCAGTTCGAGTAGTAATTTTTCTGCCGTCTTCCTGCCGACGCCTTTGATGGACGTCAGCAGTGCCACGTTCTGTTCTTCCATTGCCTGCTTGAGCAGAATGCGCGGCACCGCGCAGAGCTCGAGGCCGAGTTTCGGGCCGATGCCGGTGAGCTTGATCAGTTCTTCAAAAAGAATTTGTCCGTCGCGATCGGCGAAGCCGAACAGGTCAAACCGGTCCTCGCGCACGTACGTGGAGACCCATAACATCCGCGGTTGCGCCTCCTTCAACTCGTCCCAGACGTCGAGCGGAACGGCAACCCTGTACCCCACTCCGCCCACATCCACCGTCACCTCTCCGGGATCCATTTTGTGCACCGATCCTCGGAGGTGAGCGAGCATGGGATGAGTGTAGCAGGGCAAGTCCCTGAAGGAAGCAGTCATTTCCGATCTTTCGCAAATTACGGATTTCTGATACAATAATAGGATTTTTCCAACACACATCTATGTCACCACAACAGCAGGCAGGGGAACAGAATGCCGAGAATCAGGTGCAAAATTCGCAGGAGCATCTGAAGCCCCAGATCGAAGCGATCAGGAAAAATATTGATGGCCTTCGAAAGGGCGCCACGCTCGATGGCGTGCTGCAACTCATCGTCTCCATTGCGGAATTCGTTCTTGCACTCAAGGGTCGTGGGCAGCCGCAGCAGAAGCAGGGCGCGGAAAACGCGCGGCCCGTCTCGGACATTGCCGACATCGATCCCGAACTGAAGAAAAGTCAGCAGCAACTGGACGCGGCACGCAAAACTGAAGGAGAACTTTCCGGTTCTGTGAAGAAACTGGAGGGTGAATTGAGTCTTCTTTCGGAAGATGCTCCGGGAAGAGAGAAGATGGCAACGGATCTTTCAGAACTACGGAAGCAGCTGGCGGATGTTTCTCTGACGGTTGCGCGCCAGATTCCCCGCGTGACGACGCTTGAAAGTGAGCAAACGCATCGGGCGGGAGAGGTCAAAATCCTCAATGACCGGATGCAGACAGGGAACGGTCCCGCGCGTGAGGTGACATTTACCGGCGGCCGAATGACCATCCAGCTTCGTCAGAATCTTACGGATGCGCAGACGAAAGAACTGCAATCAATCCGGAAACGTTTCCCCGGCATGTTTCCGGGTCCTGCCAACGGCAATCCTCTGGTATGGACGCCGCCGGGAATGTTCTGGAGTCGCGAGGGCATTGGTGCCCAGGCGCGCAGCGCGCTCTTCGATTTCCTTGCGGGCACAGCGGCTGAGCCGGAGACGAAGCAGGATGTCGTCAAGCAGCAGGGTGACAAGCAGCAGGAGATGAACAAACAACAGAATGAGAAGAATCAGGAACTCGACAAGCAGCAGGGCGACAAAAAGATTCAATTTGTGAGTCTCAATAATCAGAGCGAGCAAAAATTGAGCGTGAAGGAACGCGCGGATATGTTCGCCAAACTGAATGCAACATCGGAAACTCTCACAAAAGCGACGGCAGACGCGCTGGACGCTTTCGATGCCACTCCCACAGAAACGACGTACAAGGCATGTATGGATCGCGCCAGTGCGGAACGGGATCATCTCGAAAACATGGCCACAGTTCTTCCCACAATCATGG
Source organism: Candidatus Peribacteria bacterium (assembly GCA_023245765.1). Taxonomy (GTDB): domain Bacteria; phylum Patescibacteriota; class Gracilibacteria; order Peribacterales; family Peribacteraceae; genus JABFSS01. The sequence goes on along the minus strand of JAHFJP010000003.1, from coordinate 17,035 downwards.
GAGGGGAGAGTTTGGTGATGGCAATGAACGTGCTCAATACCCGGGCGGAAACACTCAACCAGATCGCCGAAACAAACGCCAAGCTCTGGTCACAGCGCGAAGCTCGCCAGAAAGATGTCAGTGGAATGATGAAGGAGCTGGTAGCTCTCACGGCTGCCGGTAATCTGACCGGAGCGGAAGCGGTGGTGAAACGCGTGGAGGCAATGACCAACCAGTGGGCGCTTGCGGATGGCGTGCCGGCAACGCGGTTCCGCCGGGTGCTGCAAGGCGCCGAGTCGGTGATCGCGGAACTGCGTGCACGCGTGGCAGCACGCGCTGTTGCGGAGGAATATCGCACGACGTGGCTCACGCAGCTTCCTCGTAGCATCGAAGGCGCGCAGAGGATGATCGATAGTCGCCAGCGCGATTTCGATGAACTGCGTGGACATGCCGCCAATCCCATTGCGTGGTTCAGTCGTGGAATCGCGAGAGCATCAGGCGTGTCCGCAGGCATCGAAAAATCGATCGCGGCGGATCGGGCACACAAAGCTCGTTTGGAGACCGCTTTGTCCAATTTACAGAGACTGTCGCCGCTCGGGGCTGGTCAAAGTCCCGAATCCCGTATCAATGCCATCCGGGAAATTATGCGCCCCGCGTTGACGATCGACTACAGTGACGCGAACAAAATTCTCGCGTCCGCCCAAGCAACGCTCAAGACCACCGATACCGTCATCCGCGAAGTCGCCAACTGGGTGCCGGGAGGCAATCTGGGCATCGGCATCGCCGAGATGCGCATGAATCCCAATAGTCCTGACGCACAACGCGCACTGATGACAGGCATCGCCTTCGCAGCGATTGACCTGATCCCGATCCCGGGTCTGGGCACGGCGACCAGCATCGCGGCACGCAACACGCTTCGCATCGGAGCACGCGTGGCACCGCGTGTCGTTGCGCGCGTGGCTGCCAGGGGAACCGCCGTCGTCATCGAGACGGGTGTGAAGCATGTCGTCCAGGACACCATGAAACTGGGTGCTGAGCAGATTGCCAATGAGGTGACCGGTACGACTCCACCGAGCACCGTGCATCCGGAGAATATTCCGGAGGAAATTGGCAAGGGGCTGGTATCGGAAGGTATTGGGTACGGCACGAGAGGAGTCGTCCGCCTCGTGACCCGTTCGCCGAGGCTCGCTGAGCATTCTTCTCAAGCAGTCAAAAAGGCAACGGGCGCAGCATTGAATAATATGTAAATATGCATGAAGCACCTCCACCGCATCCACATCCTCACGGCTCTGCTGATTCCGATCGTATTGCTCGGTACCGGAGCAATGCTGCTCGGCGATGTACTGACTGCGGCGACGGAGGTGCGACTGGCCGACACGCTTGAACGTGCCCGGGATACCGCGCGCCAAAGCGCGACGCTCGATGCGATGAATGACGAGAGCGAAAAAATCTATACCGACGCCAAGAAGCGTTTGCAGGAACTGGCGCGGGCCAAGCGCGCGAAGCGGCTCCAGATGGCCGGCGTTGTGGAATCTCTGCGCATGCTCGGCAATCGTCGCGATCAGCTGCTCCACAGCCAGGAAGTGACGCTGCAGCGGTACGACCGCGGCAAGAGCGAGTTTGGCGCGTTCGTGCGTTTTGCCCACGTGCGGCAGCTGAGCGCGGCCACGGGTCCGTCCATCGGAGGATCGGTGCTGAGGCGACTCACGGGCACGTCGCTCGGCGAATCGACCGACGCGGACCTCCGCGATGACGCCGTCGCGCGGGCACGGCAGCAGATTCTGGAACGCCTCCTCATCGCCCATGAATCCGATGCACTCTCGCGTGAGCAGCTGCACGGTGCCGCCGGTCCGCTCGGTGAAGAGCTTGCGGTGATGCGCAAAGATCACGATGCCCTGCGCACGCAGTACAACAAGGTTCTGCGGACTCTCGACGCGGCGGAGCGCACCATGCGCGCGAGTGCCGAGCAACTCGAGCAACTCCAGCGCGATACCGCACAGGTGCAGGCCGATATCCTCAGCATGCAGGGGGAACTCGATCGCATCGATGGGCGCCTCCGGGCCAAAGCCGAGCGCGAACTGGTGCAGAAGGGGCTCATGGAAGACCGCCCGGACCGCTTCCGGCAGAACGCACACATCGGCAAAGGGCAATTCTTCTGGCCGGTCTCGGGACCCGTCTCCGCGGGATTCCACGATCCGACGTACCAGAAGTTCTTCGGTATGCCTCACCAGGGAGTCGATATCGTCGTGCCGTTCGGCACACCCGTCTCAGCATCAAGCGATGGCATCGTCTTCATCGTCCGGCTTGGTGGCGCGACGGGCTACACGTACGTTCTCATCGGTCACCGCGGGGGATACGCCACCGTGTACGGGCATCTCTCCGAAGTTTCCGTGAAAGCGGGAGACACCGTGAGTGCGGGTCAGGTGATCGGCATCAGCGGGGGAACGCCCGGCACCGAAGGCGCGGGGAAGATGACCACGGGGGCACATCTTCATTTTGAAGTGATCCTGAGAGGGGAGCATGTGGATCCGGTCACAGTGTTGCCGTAATCACCGCGTACCGATCACTACGACGAATTCCCCCTTCTTTGTGATGGTCGACGCTACCGTCGCCAATCCCCCCACGGTCGTCCGCACAAATTCCTCGTGCATCTTGGTCAATTCCCGCGCGATGACGACCGGACGGTTAGGTTGGTCCTTTAACACGTCTGCGATCTCCATCAATGTCCGTTCAATCCGATGCACGGACTCATAAAAGACGATGGTCCGTTCTTCATTCTTGAATGATTCGATCAATGTCTTGCGTCCTTTCTTCAGTGGAAGAAATCCGAGGTAGATGAACTGGTTGATGGGGAGCCCCGAACCGCTGAGGGCGGCGAGGAAGGCGGAGGCTCCGGGGATCACCTCAATCGCGATGCCCGCCTCCGTTGCGCGGGAGACCACCACATATCCGGGGTCACTGATCCCCGGCGTTCCGGCATCGCTGACGAGTGCCAGATGACGTCCTTTTTGAAGCTCATGAATCACGAAATCCGCCTTCCCGGGGTCCGTGTTGCCGTGGAAGCTGATCAGTTCCTTCTTTTCAATGCCGAGGTGCTTGAGGAGCTGTCCGGTGACGCGGGTGTCTTCACAAATGATGCCGTCACACTTCTTCAGCGTTTCGATCGCGCGGAGCGTCATGTCGCCGAGGTTGCCGATGGGAGTGGAGACGATGGAGAGCATCAACCCCGCCAATGTATCAAGTTTTACCAATGGAGTCTCCGGTCTTGGTTTTTTGGAGGAACCGCGTAGAATCCACGTTCCTATGCAGCATGAACCGGTTCTCGAAACGCACTTCGCAACGTGGGACGTGATCACGGAGCTTGCGGCTGCCGAGATATTGGGTCCGTACGGGGATGCCACTATTCTTACCCAAGACAATGACGACGAGTCCGGCTCGGCTGACGTGGATAGTCCCGGTCTGGAAATGACGGCGCATGCCATCGATCTCCTTCAGAATCTGGAATTCCGTAATGATATGCGAAAAGCTCTTCGGTGTCCGGGAGCTGCCCGGTGGTATTGGCGAGTGCGTCAGGAACTGGCAGATGAGGATATCCAGGATGCTATTCTTCATTCGTCAAACAGAAATGAGAGGTCGTCTGCTGCGAAGATCGAAACACGCGATACCTTTACGCGAAGGGAGCGGCGGCTTTTCCGGCGTCATATTGCGGCTTCTCTGCTGCGGAGCGAAAATGCACAATCGTCTGTGGACTCAGATTTCGATAGTATTTTTCCTGACGTTGATTTTTTTGAGACGGAGTTCCAGGATCCCACGGAGAGTGATTAGCCCTTTCCTCCGGGCCCGGTTTCGGTATCATCCTTGCGTCCCTCAATTCGTTTTTCTATGTCCGCGAAGAAGGAAAATCCGCTTCCCGATGCCAATGCCCAGCCGCCGCTCGAGGCGGAGGGCGTGACACTGAGCACGCTCGGAAAAATCGCGCCGCGGCCGATCGTGGCCGAAATGGAGGAGAGTTATTTGAGCTACGCGATGAGCGTGATCGTCGCCCGCGCGCTGCCCGACGCCCGCGACGGGCTCAAGCCCGTCCACCGCCGCATCCTCTATGCGATGCACGGCCTGGGGCTGCGTTCCACTGCCAAATACCGCAAATCGGCCCTCGTGGTTGGTGACGTTCTTGGTAAATATCACCCGCACGGCGACAGTCCCGTGTACGAAGCGATGGTCCGTATGGCGCAAGAATTTTCGATGCGCTACGTGCTGATCGACGGACAGGGGAACTTCGGCAGCATCGATGGCGACGGTGCCGCCGCCATGCGTTACACCGAGGCGCGAATGAGCAAGATCACCGACGAAGTGCTCTTCGATATCGAAAAAGACACGGTCGACTTCGCCGCCAACTACGACGCGTCGCGCATGGAGCCCACGGTGCTCCCCAGCCGCACCCCGAACCTCCTCCTCAACGGCACCGTCGGCATCGCCGTCGGTATGGCGACCAATATTCCGCCTCACAACCTCCACGAAGTCGTCGATGCCACGCTGCATCTGCTCGAACATCCCGACGCGTCGGTCGAAGATCTTCTCCAATTCGTGCAGGGGCCGGACTTCCCAACCGGCGGCATCGTCTATAACAAGGAGGTCATCAAGCAGGCGTACCTCACGGGGAGGGGATCGGTCACGATCCGCGGCAAGGCCGAAATCGAGGAAGTGAAAGGCCGTTACCTGATCCGTATCAGCGAAATTCCGTATCAGGTCAACAAAAGCTCGATGATCGAGCGCATGGCGGAGCTGGTCAACGACAAGGTCATCCAGGGTATCAGCGATATCCGCGACGAAAGTGACCGCGATGGCATCCGCATCATCATCGAACTCAAGAAGGACGCGTATCCGCAAAAAGTTCTCAACCAGCTCTTCAAGCACACCGATCTGCAGACGAGCTTTGGGTACAACATGATCGCGCTTGCAGACGGGCTGCAGCCGCGACTGCTCAACCTGCAGGAACTGCTCCAGATCTTCATCGATCACCGTCGTGTCGTCATCACACGGCGCGTCACCTTTGACCGCGACCGCGCCAAGGAACGTGCGCATATCCTCGAAGGTCTCAAAAAGGCTCTCGATCACATCGATGAGATCATCAAGACGATCAAGAAGAGTGAGACGAAAGAGATTGCACACGTGAACCTCGTCAAAGGGTTCAAGCTCAGCGATATCCAGGCCGGCGCGATCCTCCAGATGCGCCTGCAGACGCTGGCCGGTCTCGAGCGCAAGAAGATCGAAGACGAGCTGGAAGAGAAAAAGAAGTTCATCGCCGAGTGCGAGGCGATCCTCAAAGATAAGAAAAAAGTCGACAAGATCGTTCAGGATGAACTTGCGAACATCAAATCGTCGTACGGCGACACCCGCCGCACGGCCGTCGTTCGCGGCGATGTGGGCGAATTCAGCGCCAAAGACACGATCCCCAATGCTCCGATGATCGTCACGCTGACGCAGGGTGGTTATGTGAAGCGCCTCAGTCCGATCCAGTTCCGCTCCCAGAATCGCGGGGGCAAAGGCGTGATCGGCATGACGACGAAAGATGATGACGAAGTGCTCTCGATGGTGCACGTGATGAACCATGACGACATGCTCTTCTTCACCAACACCGGCCGGGTGTTCAAGATGCCGACCTACGAGGTGCCGCAGGCGGGACGCACGGCAAAGGGCCAGGCCATCGTGAACCTTCTGCAGCTGCAGCCCGAGGAGCGGATCACTGCGATCCTCAAAGCCGATCTCAGCGACAAAAAACATCTCTTCATGACGACCACGAAAGGCACGGTCAAACGCACCGACCTGACCGAGTTCGAGAATATCCGCCGCAGCGGTCTCATTGCGCAAAAACTTCCGCCGGGTGATGACCTCAAGTGGGTCATCGCGACGAGCGGCAAGGACGAGGTCTACATTCTGACGAAGAAGGGCAAGTCCATTCGCTTCAAAGAAGACGATGTCCGCTCCATGGGCCGTGCCGCTGCCGGTGTGCGCGGTATCCACCTCGCTCCCGGCGATGAGGTGGTCGAAGCAGCGCTCATCACCGATCCGTCCAAGAACAAGCTCCTCGTCGTGATGCAGAACGGTCTCGGCAAGATGACCGCCGTCGAGGAGTACCGGCTTCAGGGGAGGGGAGGAACGGGCGTGAAGGCCGCGCAATTGACGCCGAAGACCGGCGATATCGTCGGCGGGCATGTGCTGACCGAAGGCGAAGAGGGCGATCTGCTCTGCATCAGCAAACAGGGTCAGATGATCCGCATGAAGCTCAGTGACATTCCCTCCCGCGGGCGCGCCACACAGGGCGTGATCGTCATGCGCCTGAGTGGTGGGGACAAAGTCGCGACGATGAGCGTGATTCTGGAAGACAAAGAAGGTCAGGAGGCCATTCTCGAAGCCGCCGAAGTTGAACGTGCGGAGGAAGTGGAAGCGATCGTCGACGACACGGCTGCGGTGAAGCGCGCATTCAAGAGGGCGGCGAAGAAGACGGTGGGAGGAGGGACGGCGGTGGCGGAGAAGCCCCAAGTGGAGGTGAAAGCAGCGCCGCCAGTCGCTCAGAAACCGGCTGCAAAACCGGTCGCAAAGACTCTGTCCAAGTCTGCTGCGAAAGCGCATCCAAAGGTCATGAAGAAGCCGGCTCCCAAGAAGTCGGCCAAGCCAGCAAAGAAGAAACGCCGGTAATCCTGCCCAGTTCTTGAGTGGCACAACAGCGTTATTTTCGCTATACTATCAAGATTACTTCAAACACAGACAATGCCCGATACCCTGCCTCCGGAATCGTCATCCGAGCGCGAAGCGAAGGCAAAGCAAGCGGACGTGCCCGAAGCGGAGACGTTGCAGACTGCGCGTGATCTGGTGCAGGCGAATGCAAACGAGACCAAAGAGCTGCGACAGAGAATCGCTGTCGAGCATCAGAATCTGACGATGATTCCCGACACACCAGAGAACGCCGACCAGCGGACGAAGATTCAATTATTGATCGTTGAGTTGGAACGAGATTTGAAGTTGATTGCGCTCCGCGGTGCCAAGCTCGTTGCACAAATGCAGAAGCTCGCGCTCGAAGGAGCGTTCATCGCTCCCCCTATTCCTGCGATGGAACCGAGCGCAAAGGGCGCGGCAGAACCGGAATTGAAGCTGCAGACGATGATTGCGGCGGCTCCTCCGCCTCCAAGAGAGGTACGACTGACTCCCCGTGAGCAAGATTTTTTGCAACGTCTGCAGGACGAATTGGACGATTTCAATGACGCATCACAGAGTTGTACGAAGAGTACGGGGGATGCGCTCGAAGCATTCGATGCCAATCCCACTCCAGCAACGTACACACACTGCGGTGAGGCGCTGGCCACTGAATGGAATCACATTGAGGCGATGAGCAAGTTTTTGCCGAGCGTTCTGAGTGGAGAAGAGCTCACACAGGCAATGAAAGAGCTCAATGCACGGGCGACGGTGCTCAATGAAATTGCCGAAGCCAACGGAAAGCTCTGGGAGCAGCGCGAAGTGCGTGCCCGCGAGGTGGAGAAGGTGACGAAGCGATTACAGAATGCGCCGCTCAGCGAGTGTGACGGCATTGTCAAATCTCTCCGTTCCATGACCGAGCAGTGGGCGAAGGACGATGGTGCTACGCCAACACGCTTCAATCGGGTGATTGAAACTGCCGAAGCGATTATCCAGGAACGCCGCAATCACGAGCAAATGCAGAAGTATGCCAATCAGTATTACTCGGAGACGATAAAAGGACTGGAGGGGTTCGTGAAGACGACTGTTCTGAGTAGGGAACAAAATGCGAAAGCGAACAGTCGCAGCTGGTATGACTACATTCCCTCAATGATGATATTGAATGCGGGTTTGGAATACGGCTCCGGGACGGCGCAGGCCCAAGCCGCAAATGACAAACTGGATCAGGAGCGCATCAAAGCGGCAACAAGCGCTCTTCGGAGTCTGGAGTCCCGTCGGGTCGAACTCACCGATCCCAACACGAATCCCGTTCGGCGGATTGATGAAATCTCCAAGATCCGCTCGACGGCCCTGCAGGCGGATTTCAGCGGGATACAGAAGATGAGCGCGAGTGCGGTTGCCTTCCTGGATACGACGGACAAATGCATCCGGGAAGTCGCCCAATGGTTGCCGGGTGGAGCACTGGGTCTTGCGATTGCCGATGTGCGTATGCATCCCAATGATCCCGAATCGTATCGTTCACTGATGATCGGCATCGGTACGGCGGTAATCGATCTGATCCCCATGCCTGGTCTTGGTGTCGCGGCGAGAGCTGGAGCTCGCGCCATTCTCCGCACAGGTTCTCGCGTTGCGCCAAGAGTCGTGGCGCGCGTGACGGCACGGACATCGGCGGCGATGATCAAGCGGGGAAGCGAAGAAGTGATCAAGGGGGGCCTGAAGCGGAGTGTGGAATCAGATGCAACGCATTTCAGTGGAGTAGAAGCAGAATCAAAAGTGAATTTTTCCAGAGCGGCTTCAACTCCTATTCCCGGCAGCATTGCGGAGAGTACCGTCTTGAGCGTAACCCGCTCTCGTCATCTTGCCTACTTTGCCAGGCGCACAACCAACAATGCGATCGATAAACTGACGAGTGCCGAAAGCAAGCAGGAAGAGGAGAATAACCGGGGCCCAAGATAATATTGGGCGGTAATGCGTGCGTTCGGCGCTTTGGATATGCCTCTTGCGGCTGCCAAAAAATCGTATACCATACCCCAGCTATGAAAGCCGCCATCCACCCGCAAATGTTCAAGGACGCCAAGACCACCTGCTCGACCTGCAAGGCCGTCTATCTGATTCCGAGCACGATCAAAGAGCAATCGGTCGAAGTCTGCCGCGCCTGCCACCCGATCTACACCGGTAAGAAGCAGACCGAGGCTCGCGGCGGTCGTGTGGAACGCTTCCGCAAGATCCAGGCGGCATCGAAGGGGAAGGGGAAGAAGTGAAGAATGAGAGCAGTTTTACAGTAATTGCTTATTTTATATATTATGATATAATAACATAAATATTCTCAGACACACACATGCCAGAAACACCGCAGTTTCGTGACCGTCCCGAAAACAGAAATCCTGAAACGCAGGAGGCGCATAATTTTTTGGGTCGTGTCCCCACGCCGGATGACCGAGAACAACAGAGCCGGAAAACGACAGGGGAGATTTTTCGTGCATTGCCGGATATGAAAAAGAAGTTTTCGGGCATTCTCACTTCTCAAGAAATGCTATCACTGCGAATTTCGGTTGATGTGCATTTTCTTGAAGGCGGTGCCTATCCGAATATCAATCGCAGAGGTTCCGTTTCGGTTTCTTTTGTGCGTGCCGGAGCACATGTGAATCTTGAGCATCTTGTCACATGGACCGATCAATCACAGCCGCGTTTCATGGCGGAACTTGTGGATGACCAAGTATGGAGAGGTCCTCGTAGGAGCGGTACGTTTGTTCACGATGATGGTCTATGGAGGGGGCCTCCTGGAGGAGGTACTTTTATTGAGGCTCGTGGTGGAATTGGAGCACCTGTTGATCATTCTCCAGTTTTTCCCAGCACTCTTCCGGGTGAGGGACTTGTCGCTTTCAGAGACAGTATCAATGGCATGCCCAAATCGAGCATTGCGGAGGGCTTGCAAAATATTGCTGCTCGAATAGCGAGTGGGCGTGTTCATGAGCATGATGAAGATCTCGATGACATTTTCGATCATGACGACGTGCATGAAGATCGGGAGCAGAAGGAATACCAGGGAAAAATCAATCAGGCGGCGGAAAGCACCGTTGCGATTATCCGGTATCTGCGTGGCGGTCCACGCGGAGCGAACAGTTTGTCGGAGCTCCGAGCGCAGGCGAACACCGCTCTGCGCGAGGCACACAGTCTTCCGCATTATCAAAACCGGACAATTCGTGAAGGTCGTCCGACCGCGGATATCGATGCCGACATGCGGGCCGCGATGCGTCGCATTGAATACGGTCCGGGTTATCCCGAAGGTCGTCTGGACGATCGGGATATTCCTGCCACACACATCGCAGATGTCAGAATCATGCGTTTACCCCAGCTGGGGGAAACCTTCGTCGGCCGCCGCGACATGCTCTATACGGTGTCGCTCACCAATCGCAGCGTGCAGCAGCCCCCGCAGCTGCGGATCACACGGAGCAACGGGGTCATCCCCGCCGTGGAGCCGCTGAATGTCTATCATCGGATGCAACAGGCGGAGTGAGAAGAAGTGATCAAACAGGCTGATGCGTGGCTGCCGTGTTATTTGAATATTTATTAAAATATGTTATTATAATATATGAGAAGCGAGCGGTTCGCTTCTTCGATCCCTCACACCACCACGAGGTCTCCATGGACTACATGGAATGGTATGAAGTCATCGGATGGTTTGGTGTTGCGATTCTCATCGTTGCGTTTGGTCTCAACAGCTTTGAGATCGTAAAGCCCCGCCGTCTGTACCAGCTCCTCAACATTGTTGGGGCAGCTGGTGTCGGCCTCTCGGCGTTCATGAAAGACGCCTTCCCGGCAACCGCTATCGAAGTGGCATGGATCGTGATTGCCATCCTGGCGATCATTCGCCTCCACTTCAAGAAACCCTAACCTACCGAGGAGGTTGGGGTTTTTCTCTATGAGGAATAGCACTCTCCTCCTGTGACTGCTATACTTGTCTTCATGGACCCCCGCCAGTCAAAGCTCCTCGCGGCGATCATTGATCAGTTCATCCAGACCGCCGTGCCGGTGGGGAGCAAAGAGATTTTGGCGCATTGCGATTTTTGTTTGTCCGGTGCGACGATTCGCAACGAAATGCGTGCGCTGGGCGACGAAGGATTCCTGGAGCAGCCGCACATTTCGGCCGGACGCGTTCCTACTGCAAAAGGGTACCGCATCTACGTGAAGGAGTATTTGAATCCGAGTGGGCAGCAGAAGATCATCCACAAGAAGTTCACGACGCTGAAGGAGCAGTATTTTCACCGTAAAGATCAGGAGCGCGCGTACGAAGCTGTCGCACTGCTGAGCCAGATGGTCCCGAACATCGCGTTTGCGACCGTCCCACATAAGCCCGGCGTTTACTTCCTTGGGCTCGCGCACGCGCTGCGGCAAATTGAATTTCAGCAGAACCCGATGCTCGCGAGCAATGTAGTTGAAGTCCTGGAGGAGCGACTCACGCAGGTGCTCGACAAACTCGAGATCGATAACAAAGTCCGGTATTACATCGGCGAAGATCACATTCTCCCGCAGTTCCAGAGTTGTTCGATGATGATCACGGGGTACAACGTGCGTGATGCCAAAGGGGTCATCGGGATTCTCGGGCACATGAGGATGGATTATGCGTATAACACGGTCGCGCTGGAGCTGGTGGCGGATCTCTTGCGGGCGACGTGAAAGGTAAACGAAGCAAACGACGCAAACGAAGAAAACGAGGATCGTCGTTTACATCGTTTTCTTCGTTTCCCTCGTTTGCCTTGACCGTATTGTTCACAGGCAGAGATGACCAAAATATGCTATACTCAGAGGTAATAATGGCTTCAGAAACCGATCAAATCCTGCTTCGTATTCGCCCCTCCCTCCCGGATCCCGACGAGGTCTCCGCTTCGCGCGGCCCGCTGATGATGGAGACCGTGCTGGCCTCGCTGCATTCTCTACGGGGGAACGATCCGGTGAGTCTCGAAATCGGCATGAGCGACGGGAAGATCGCGCTGTTCGCGCGGTCGAGCGCCAAGGCGTCGCCGCTCGTCGAAAGTCAGCTGTACGCCCAGTATCCGGATGCCGAGATCGAGCCCGTGCCAGTGAGCACGTTCAGTCCCGGGGCAGGGGAGATCGTGCTGAGCCGCGATATGCACCTCCTGGACCCCGAAGTGTTCCCGATCAAGCGGTTCCCGCAGTACGTGGATATGGTCACGCGCCAGAATATCGACACGATCGCGGGCATCGCGTCCTCCATGGTGCGGTATCCCATTCCTGGGATGCGCGGCCACGTGAGTGTGACGATCCTGCCGATCGGCAAGCGCTACCGGAAACGCGCGCTGCGATTCCTGCCACTCCTGCTCAAGGGACTCCCGAAGCACTTCGACTGGTACGAAGACCTGTTTGCGATGGTGCACCTGGCCCGCGGGTGGCGGCGCCTGCTGTTTTTTCCGCTCGACATGCTGATGGGAGGCTTCCGCGCGTGGTTCATCAAATTGCCGTCGATGTCCCTCTCCACGGGCGACGTCGATATGCGCGATGACGACGACGAAGAAAACGTGGTCGGTATGCGCAACCACGACCGTGAGAACAAGGAAACCGGCGCCGTCGACAAGCTCAACCGGCTGCTCTTTACCTGCAATGTCCGCGTGAGTGTTATCACGCCCGCATCCGCACGTGCCCAGGCCGAAGCCAAAGTGGACGAGATCGCGGGCAGCTTCCGGCAGTTCAACCTGCCGCACTGCAACGGCTTCGGCCAGGGGCGCTTGCAGGAGAGTGCGACCCTCCCCCTCGGATTTCAGGTTCCTTCGTACGTGTTCTCCAACGAGGAAGTCGCCACACTCTGGCACGTGCCCAATATTCTCGTGAAGATTCCGAACTTCGACTGGGTGCTGAGCCGCAAGCTCGAACCCCCGGTCGATCTCCCGATCATCCATACCCTCACCCCCGGCCCCTCTCCCGCTGCGGCAGGAGAGGGGGGTCGCATTGATGAAGATCTCACTGTTCTCGGTGAATCCCTGTTTAGGGGTCACCGCACCAAGTTCGGCATCCGCACCGATGACCGGCGCCGTCACATCTACACGATTGGAAAGACCGGCATGGGCAAATCTACATTGCTCGAAAACATGCTCTACTCCGATATCAACGCGGGGAAGGGGATTGCTCTCATCGATCCGCACGGTGACCTCGTCGATGCCGTGCTCAAATTCATCCCCAAAGATCGGACCAATGATGTGATCCTCTTCGATCCCGCGGATAAAGAGTTTCCAATGGCGTTCAACATGCTCAGTTGTAAGGATCCCGAACAGCAGCCGCTCATCGTTTCCGGCCTGATGAGTATCTTCAAGAAGATGTGGCCCGAGGCGTTCTCGGGGCGCATGGAATATATTCTCCGAAACACCCTTTTGGCGCTCATCGAAGCGGGAAACCAGTCCATGCTCGGCATCATGCGGATGTTCAGTGATCCCGTGTTCCGCAAAAAGATTCTCGAGCATGTGGAGAACCACATGGTCAAAAGTTTCTGGGAAGATGAATTCACGAGTTGGTCCGAGAAGTACCAGACCGAAGCGCTCGCTGCGATCCAGAACAAAGTCGGGCAGCTCCTCAGCGCTCCGCTGATCCGTAACATCGTCGGCCAGGTCGTCAGTAAGGTTGATTTCCGCCACGCGATGGATACCGGCAAGATCATTCTGATGAACCTCAGCAAAGGGCGTCTGGGAGAGGACAACTCGGCATTCCTCGGGTCGATGTTCGTGACCAAATTCCAGCTCGACGCGATGAGTAGGGCCGATATTCCGGAAAAAGACCGCCGCGACTTCTACCTCTACGTCGATGAGTTCCAGAACTTCGCGACCGAATCGTTTGCGACGATCCTCAGCGAAGCGCGCAAATACCGTCTGAACCTCACGGTTGCGCACCAGTACGTCAATCAATTGCTCCTCGAAGGCAACAACACGGCGCTGCGTGATGCCGTCTTCGGCAACGTGGGATCCATGATCTGCTTCCAGGTCGGTTCTGATGATGCGGAACCGCTGAGTGAGCAGTTTGAAGAGATGGTGCTGCCCAAAGACATTCTCAGTCTCCCCAAGTACCACGCCTACACGCGCCTGATGATCAAAGGTGTGCCGAGTAAGCCGTTCTCGGTGAATACACTGCCCCCGCCGGAACTGACACCCGACGAGAAGCGCATTGAGACCGTGCGGCGCCTCAGTCGCGAGCGCTACGCCGAAGACCGCAAAACTGTTGAGGACAAGATCGCCAAGTGGGTCCAGAGCGCCCGGGAGAGTGCAGGTGACGCCAAATCAGCAGTCAAAGCCAAGGAGAAAGAGGATGAAGAGAAGAAGAAGGCCAAAGCCAAAGGCATGAAGCTTGAGGAATACCGCGCCTGGCGTGACCGCGAGATGTGGCTCAACGACTTCAACATGCTGCGGAAGAAGAAGTTCAAAGGCGAAGCGCTCACCAAGGATGACGAAATGAAGATGGCTGATCTGGAAAAGAAGCTCGAAGCGAGTGGGGGAGTACCGCCGCCCTCAAAAACCATGTTGGCGGAAGTGGAGAAGAAAAAACCGTAAGGGGAATTTCGCGGAATGTCCCGGATGTTCCACGGTGTCATAGAACGTTCAAAAATGGCTTTTTTAATTCGATGCCCCGTTAAAAAGCAGTGTTATAGTTGATTTTATTGCCAAAAATATGCTATAATATAAATATGCAAACCAACACTCCAAAAAAGAAAGATTTTTCAGAGTACATTGGTACAGGAGGCAGGGCATCCGAATTTTTGGAGGCATATACGGATGGATTTTCATTAACGCACTCGAAAGGTCGAGACTACTTTTGGAAGCGAGCAGCTCTGAGTACGTTGGAAGCGCTCAGGCGATATAACTGCGATCCAGAACTGACTGGAGATGAAATCAATTGCTTATTCCATCTTGTTACTGAAGTTAAGGAAGGACATACCGGTGCTGAGGCACATTCCTATGTTCTGTCCATCGCTGCGATGCAGAAATTGAATAGCATCAATTCAGTAGAAAAAGATGCAGATGTCAGGACATTGATACATGGTGCAGATGACGCCAGAACATTTGTTGGAGGAGCAGGTATTTAACCAAAACAATACTAAAAGACCAGCATGGCTGGCCTTTTATGTGTGTGTCCTTCTCCTGGGGCTACCAGCGACCATAGTTGGTGCTGAGCGGCGGGAGAGTACGCACCTCGTCTATCAGCTGCGGTTTCTTGTTTAAGTTCGGAACCACCCGATGTCTGTGCGCTGACCCGTTCCCCGGAACGGATGAGCGGCTTGGCAGCCTTTTGTCGATAGAGAGGATAGTGGCCACGCACTGACTCCCGATAAAGGAAGCCGGATGCAATGACGATCGCTATGCCCAGAAGTGTGCTAGGAAGCAATTCAGTGGCCGGGAGGAACGTTTGCGACCCTGAGCCTTCTTCGCTCCGCTCAGAATGACAGGCGGAGGTCGGAAAGCGTCGAAGGGTGACCACTATTCTCTCTACAAACGGTGATGTGAGGGATCGAGAACCGTAGCCTGCCCTGAGCGGAGTCGAATGGCTGGGGTTCACTGCATCGTAATCGGTCTCCGGAGATCTGCAATAAACTGAAGTGCCGCAAAGGCAAGAAGTGTGGTTGAATAGTATTTTTGTTCAGTAAAATTTTCTGAATCACCAGATTCAGAGCCAAAGAGTGCATGTCGCATTTCTGTTGATTAAAAAGTTTATGCAAGTTTTTGCGCAGGTACGAGGGCTCCAGAAGTGAACTCGTATTTACATTGTGCTCATGTCCGAGGCCCACTGGGCGATCCACCACTCCCACAGATGTGGCACGAAGATGAAGCAGAGGATCAACCCCCATGCCACGCCGATCACCAGAGACGCCGAGGCGGCGATATCCTTCGTCGCTTTGATGGCATCGAAGTGTATGCCCTTGGAATGCGTATCAAAGGCATCCGTGAAGTGTTCCAGCGCTGTATTGATCAGTTCAATCGCCAGAAAAACTCCACCCGTGAAGATCACGATCTGCCATTCCCAGAGCGCGATCCTGAGTGTGACGCCCAGCATCAGCGAGAGGAGGTACAAGATCCCGAAGAGCCGCAGATTCCGTTCTGTTATAAACGCATGAAAGAGGCCTTCGAACGCATGCCCAAGGCTCTTGAAGTAGTTGCGCATAGTGGTCAGGAGATGCCCGGAACGGGGAACTTTCTGCACCAATCAATGACTTCGCCGTGCAGGCTCTTGATCGCGCTGTCATCTGCCCGCTTCTCAATCGCTCTCAGGATGAAGCCGCCAAGCGTTTCCATGTCGTTCTCCTTCATGCCGCGGGTGGTGATTGCAGGCGTCCCCAGGCGCACGCCGGAGGGATCCATCGGCTTGCGGGGGTCATCGGGGATCATGTTCTTGTTGAGCGTGATGCCCACACGGTCGAGCAAGGTTTCCACTTCGCCGCCCGGGAGATTCCACGATTTGACGCAGTCGACGAGCATCAAATGATTATCCGTACCGTTCGTGATGAGCTTTGCGCCCTTGTCCATGAAGAACTTTGCCAGATGCTTGCTGTTCCTGATGATCTGCCGGGCATATTCCTGGAACTCCGGCTTGAGCGCTTCGCCGAAGGCAACGGCCTTTGCCGCCACCATCTGCATGATCGGTCCGCCCTGGAAGCCGGGGAAGACCATTTTGTCGATCTTCTTCCCGAGTTCCGCTTCTCTGCACAGAATCATACCGCCGCGGGGACCTCGGAGCGTCTTATGCGTCGTTGTCGTGATCACATCGAAGCCGTCCTCAAACGGATTGCGCAACTGCTTCCCCGCGATCAACCCCGCGATGTGCGCCATATCGGCGACCGTATAGGCGCCCACTTCCTGCGCAATTGCCTTCATCTTCGCGTAGTTGAGCTCACGCGGGTAGGCGGAGAAGCCCGCGAGGATGATCTTCGGTTTCTCTCTGAGAGCCACCGCGCGCATTTCGTCGTAATCGATCTCGCCGGTCTCCACGTCCTTCATCTTGTAGCGCACGAACTTGAAGATCTTCGTCAGATAGGTGACCGGATGCCCGTGGCTCAAATGTCCGCCATGCCCCAGATCCATCCCAAGCACGCACTCTCCAGGTTCCATGAGGGCAAAGTACATCGCGACGTTCGCCGGGCAGCCGGCATGCGGCTGGACGTTCGCATGTTCACATCCGAACAGCTTTTTGGCGCGCTCAATCGCCAGCGTTTCGACGATATCGGTGAATTCCTGACCGCCGTAGTACCTCTTTCCCGGGTACCCCTCGGAGTATTTGTTGTTGAAGCAGGTCCCCATCATCTCCATGACGGCGGGGGAGATGTAGTTTTCCGATGCAATCAGCTCCACACCGTCCTTCTGGCGTTGCATTTCGC
>JAHFJP010000033.1 GCA_023245765.1 Candidatus Peribacteria bacterium | reverse complement strand
ATGAGCGCATACGCAGTGATGATAACAAAAAAACTAACAATAACCCAGAATCCCCTCTCCCTTTTAAGGGAGAGGGTAGGGTGAGGGTTCTTGAACAATGACTGATCTTTGAAATTACTCAGTAATAGTGATGGTCCCCGTCATGTCTCTGTGACCCGACCCGCACGGCACCGAGCAGCGGAAACTGAACGTCCCGGCCTTGTCGGTCGGGAGGTCCACATCGACCGTCTTGCCCTCGGAAACGGGGGTGTTGATCCCCAGATCCGCAACAGCGAAGCCGTGGTTACCTTCCTTGCCCGTGAGACGCAGTGTGATCTTTTCGCCCTTCTTCACGCTGATGGCAGCCGGACTGAACGTGAAGTTATTGGCGGTGATTGGAATAACGCGGGCAGACATGCCGACATTGACACCAACGCTCACAGCGGTCCCCGCGGAGAGTGCAGCACCGCCATCTTCCTGACCATCGGCTCCGGGCTCCTGCATGACGTTGTCGTCTTTTTGTCCATCTTCCTGGCCATCGGCTCCGGGTTCCATGATCACCGTGGAACTGGCTGCGGAACTCTGCTGACCGGTGGTATCGGAAGGCTTGGATGCGGTGCATGCGGCAACGAGCAGCAGAACGCCCGCGGCACTGAGAACGGAGAATACGGATTTCTTCATGAGACTGTGGGGAAAGGATGAAAATGGGGGCAGATGCTACACTGGGGACGTATGAATCGCAAAGGTCTGTCGTTAATCTTCTTAATCTGCGGCCTCGCGTTCGTCTTTGTGTGGTTCGGCATTGATAAACTCGTCCACCCAACAATCTGGTCGGGGTTCCTCCCCCTGTGGATGGACGGCTTCCTGGGCTACCCGAACACCGCGTGGATCCTGGTGATCGGATGCCTCGAAATTCTCTTTGCGATTCTGATCCTCATCCCCGTCCGTCACGTGCGGCAAGCCGGCGCCGCGATCATCTGCCTGCATCTTGCCGGCATCATCTGGCAGGTGGGCTGGAACGATATCGGCGTGCGGGATATCGGCTTATTCATGAGCAGCGTTGCTCTGCTCTGTTTGCTATGAGAAGATGATTCTGGCCTGCCACGGTAGCTCAGCTGGCCGCGTCGAGCGAAGCGAGACGCGCAATCGAAAAAAATTAGCTCGATTGTTGATCTTTCCTTCCACTATCATCTTTACGTGCCACGGTAGCTCAGCTGGTAGAGCACGGGACTCATAAGCCCGGGGTCGCCGGTTCAAGCCCGGCCCGTGGCACCACATAGGGTTTACAGGTTTAATACAACACATGGGACTACATTACGACAATAGGGAAGGCCTAAAACGAGTAGGAATGCCGGATTCCAGGATAAATCAGAACATCAATCATCTTGGAAAAATGCTCAGAAGGCATTTTGATGAAACGGTCTTATTGTACCTTGATGAAAATGTTATTAATCATTTGGCAGACTCTGTCTTTCTTGAAGAAGATGGACCACGAAATAACCGTTTTAATGACTTCTCTTTCTTAACTGCACCTGCATACAAGGCGTTTGAGGGATTTTTATTTCAGATCGCTCGCGACTTAAAGCTATCTCCGGGAAGGGACAATGACCAAGTGGGCGGCTATTACGATCCAATAAAGGTAGATAAAGAAATAGATAACATAATCAAGGAGCTAGAGAAGAAAACTGGAAGCGGATTGAAAAAAAATCACAAAGATAGTCTCAAAGCCAACATTACCGAGATGAGACTTTTCTTGAAGACGTACAGGCACACCCCTGCCCATTTCCGAGGTCAGCCGGTTAAAACAAAAGAAATGGCATGGGGGAATGTTCGCCGAATATATGGAACAATAAAAGATACTGTTATCGTCCTGCAGGAAGCTGGGATGATTCCAAAACCAGTTTTACCTCCGAAGTAATAATGATTCTCTAGCCATGCCTGCCAATCATGAAACAACTCGGGTTAGAAATCTCCCAGACGACGATAAGGAGCTTCTGGATTATATTGATGCAAATGGGACTAAATCCCCAGAGCGCGAACATGCTCTGCATGTCTTGAGTGATCGGCACGAAAGAAGGAATCAACAAAAATTTGCAGACTTAACCGAGGTTATTCGTGAATCATCAGCCGCTTCTGACGGTTTGGGCAAAAAGGTATATTTCTTAAACTGGATTCTAGCCATTGCAACTATTACTGGAGCCGCAGCAACCGTTGTCATGGCATGGGAAGCTTGGAACCAACCGTCGAGCGTTCAAACTCCAGTTTCAACAGAATTAAATACCGATCAACTGTAACCCCCGCGTCACCATTCGACTCAATCACAAACTTTTAATCATCTTGCTCCAGAATATCGTCGACCAGTTGTCCTATTGTTTGCCGATGTTCACCTTTTTCGCGCGCAGCTTGGCCCATTGCTGCCTCAATCGCATCAGTCCAGAAACGCGTCATCTGCCCCTCTCCGATTTTCTTCCACCAAAGAGATAAATGAAGGGAGAGCGCAGCGTGACCCAGCTCTGCGTTCTGCAGCATTCCCGGTCCCCCGCGTAGTAGTCTTTCCTGACGTTCCTCTGCATTGAAAAAAACATCGTCACAAACCTCGCTGACACGCATCACATGCAAATGCCTCTCATGCTCAATCCGATACGCGATATCGGCAAGAGAACGCGTAAGGTTATTGACGAGAACATCTCGATCATCCGGATGATCACGGAGATATGCATCCAACTTTACTTCTCGGGAATTGGAACCGATTTGAGTCGCGATGTACAAGTTCGTGAGGACATCGGCAAATGCAGGATCAAGTTTGAGATGATTCGTTTCTCCCATAGGTCTATTACTATAAACCTTTTTGGGGATGACCTGCACATTCAAAAGCCGCGGGAACACCAGTCCCGCGGCCTGTATCGCTCATTATCGCTTCTTGCGATTGTTTCGGGAGTCTTCTGACTTCCGAGCCTTCTCCTCCGCGAGTTTCTTCGCGGTTTTGGAGTAGGACTTTGCTGGTTGGGGAAGATCCGGTTCGACGGGGAAGCCAACGGCCCGCCGCACATCCTTCAGCAGGATGACGGCTAAAGCATCGTTGCTCCGCATCTCCATGTCCTCGATACGAAAAGAGGACTCGTCGAGCTTCATGCTCGAGAGCTGACCGTAATGGAAGACCAGCTCGAGACGCGCACCGCGCTGCTCAATCGTGAGTTTCGCGACAAGCAGCTGGACGGGCCCCGATCCGACAAGTTCGGACCGGAATTTACAACGGAGTGCACCGTCCTTGGTGCAAAATGAGAATTCGCCGACCTCATTCGTGAGATCGGTGGCTTCCGGGCGGGAAGCCTTCCATCCGCCATCTTTGCGACGGATGGCCGCCTGCAGTGACCGGAGAAGAGCGGTCACTGGTGAGGTCGATCGTCGGTTGCGCCACGTTGCGTACAGAAGAAGAATCGCAACGAGTCCGAGTAGCGTGGCAACGAGTCCGACGGCACCCCACAGAATTTGCGTCTGCGTGCCTTCCATAGGCACCTCCTTCAGAGAAGGACAGGTCCGTTCCCTCCCCCACCTCGCAGAAAAGCGATGGTGCGAACGAACGATCCTCCTATGCTGGACTGATGAGTGTGAGATGCAACCACTTTCTGCCAGACCATTTGCAGAGCTCCACACAGCGAAAAATTCCGACACATGGCCAAAACCATTGACGCCGCGAACAGGCGGCGGAGAATGGGGGGCAATTTCCTTCTCAAGTTATGACAATTGAAGCCTGGCAAGACATTTCCACATGGAGCGGCGATCCGAAAGAAACAGCTCCGGCGAGAGGCACGGGTACGCATGAATCTCTCACTGCTACACAGCTTCACGGAGGTGCTTCAGCGGAATTTCTCAAGAATTTGGACGCTGGCCCTCTCCCTGCAGGAAAAACTGTTCCCGGTGGCTTTCAGTGGGCAGACGTGGAAAGAAAATGACGTACCTCTGAGAAATGTATACTGCATGCATGAAGACGGTTTTGCTGTGTCTCCACGGCTGGGGCGGCTCGAAAGAATCATTTACCGAACTTCGTGATGCCTTGAAGGGCAGTGATCTTGAGATTCTGACACCGGACCTCCCCGGGTTCGGGGATGAGTCGGAACCGGATCGGCCGTGGACGACGGATGACTACGTTCAATGGGTTGTCGATTTCTACAGAAAACATCATCTCTCCGGTCGCCGGCTGTTCTTGCTCGGCCATTCCCACGGCGGACGGATCGCGATCAAAATCGCCGCCAGGAATCTGCTGCCTATTGATCACCTCTACCTCTGCGCTGCCGCCGGCATTCGCCATCCCCGGCACTTCAAGAGAATCATCGGACTGATGCTCGCGAAGACCGGGAAGTTCTTCCTCTCGATTCCTGGCATGAAGGCCTTCCAGCCGCTCGGGAAGAAGTTCCTCTACAAACTCGTCCGCGTTCACGACTACGAAAAAGCGAGTCCGGTGATGCGGGAGACGCTGATCAACGTCAGCGCGGAAGATCTGACTTCCCTCCTCCATTTAATAAAGACACCGACGGATATTTTTTGGGGGGACGCTGACGGCATGACGCCCGTCTCTGACGGCTACCTGATGAAGAAGATGATTCCCAAGAGCGAGCTGCACGTCTTCCCGGGAATTCGACACGGAGTGCATCGGGAAAGGGCACCTGAAATTTCCAGGATCATCCGGAAAACCTTTCTTCATTAAGCTTTCTGGCGATCCATGTACTGCCGCGCTTTTTCTGGAGAAATACCACGGCGATCTGCCATGCCGAGTCTCTCGTCTCCTCCGGGGAAATGTGGATTCCGCAATCGGGATTCTCTCTTTTCCTGATTTTTTTTCTGTGCCCTGCTAATGAACGTCTGCTCATCTCCAACGACTTCTGCATAATTAGCGCGCAACCCAGCTTTTGTCCATTGTGGAACAGGAGTTCCCTTAGCATGTGGCGGTGGGGGAAAATTCCCAATATCACCAACTTCAACGCCATCATCTGTGAGATCTGATGTCACAATATCATCAAAGAGAGAGACGAAATCAGGGTCAGTCAAACGGTCACCGTAGGAGAAAATATTCCCGACACCGAGGCCTTGTACTATCGGTAAACCTTTCCCTCGGTCAGTGGCAAAAGCTATCACGGTGCCATCCGGCCGTCGAACGAAAAATCCGATCCCGGAAACGAACAACCCTGAGCGGTTGTTGTTATGGATATCCCAAGACCAACGCTGTTGACCACTCCACTCTTTCGGCAAATTTGACGGATCAACCCCAAGAATGTCCGCCATGATCGCATCATCAACGATCTGCCTCGAACCGAGAATAGATCCATTCTTTTGACGGAAATGCGCGCCTTTCGTCGTGGGAATTTCTGCAAGTTTTTGCACTTCACCGTTTTTACCTCTCTTTCCCTGAAACGTTATCTGCCTCTTTCCTTTGTCATCGGCTGAAAAAAGGATCGTGGGAGATCTCTTCTTCTTCCCATTATTATCTGTCGTTTCATCCGTCTTCGCACCGCTCATTCGCTTATTAATCTCATAGGCGACGCCCCCGATGATTATGAAAAGGGTGACTGCTGCTCCTGCTGCAATAAGTCCGTTACGCATCGTTACAATTCCACCAGGCGTTTTTTGCAAACCATATGTTGGGGGAGCCGAACGAACTAGCCCGCCATTCCCATCCATCACGAGTAACTTTTTGGGATCAAGAGCTCTCTTTACATTCGGTAAATCGTAATACTGTTCCCAAGTCATTGTTTTGTTCAAATCGTCAGCGTTCTCAAATGCAAAGCGGCCTGCCTCCGATAATGGGGTGCGCTTGTTGATATCCTTGTGCGTCAAGCCGGCGATCCAGTCTCGAGCTTCATCAGGAACCAGAGACAAATCCACTTCCCCGTTCCAATCATAATGAGCTGACGCACCCTGCGGCGCAGCCGTCTGGCCTGTTAATAGATAGTAAGCAGAAGCACCAAGAGCAAAACTTTCATTGCGGGGGTCGAGCACTGAGAAATCTAGATACTGTTGTTTCGACATGAAGCCCGGACTCCCCATGACAGAACCGGACCTCGTTTCATGTGCCCGATTATCTTTATTGTGAAGCCTGCCGTCCTCATCATCGGCAAGGCCGAAATCGATGATCTTCAGTTCACCCTTTTTGTCGACCATTGCATTTAGCGGCTTTGTATCACGGTGATAAATACCAAACTTATCGACCAAATTCCCGACAGCCGCGGCATACGGCGCAAGGACAGAATACACATGCTGAGGGGACATCCTCCCACCGTGAATGGCGAGTATTTGCTCAAGATTCCTCCCATCCACCCAATCCATAATGATGTACCTCTTTCCATCGATGATTTCCACACCATCGAATTGCGGAGCAATTTCGCCATCCAAAAGCTGTAAAGCATTTTGCTCCCGGATAAAGCGCTCCACTAGTTCGGGATTACTGTCACTGAGCAACCCCTTCACTGCTCTTGTTCTGCCACGAAGCGCGGCCTTAAACACCAGTCCCATGCCTCCTTTACCAAGATCAGGTCCGCGCACACCCGTCTTAAAACGAGAATTCACCGCTTTGACACTGGGATCCGCGAGTTGTCGCAGACGGGCATGAACCATATCTATCCCGGCCCCTATTTCCTCATGCAACACTTGCTCCTTGCCCGTCTCAAGACAAAGCTGCTCCGCAAATTCTCTCGCTGTGCTCTTCTCGTCACCCAAAGACCACTGCTTGGTTCTATTTATGGCGTTGGGCAATCCTGCAAGATCCCCGAAACTTTCGTGAACCTTCACAATATAGCCATCGATCGTTAACTCTTCGTAGGCTAGAGTCGCATTACTGATCGGCCAAAGGCCTTTTTCTGCCGTCTCCCTTGGATGTTGAGCGGTTGCCATTGTAAGCGAGAATTTTACACTTATGTGCCGATTGGTCAAGAGAACTTGACATTACTCAAAAAAGAGGCCGAACGGCCTCTTTTATGGAGTTCTACAGGGTACCTGGGCTCACACTGACTTCTTAGAGTGAAACACCCCCTGGCATCTCAATTTTGTGATTACCCTGTCCACATTTTGTATCTCCTGCATCGCTTTCACCGTTGCCATCGTTGTCACGAGTATCGTTACACTGATGGACACCTCGTCCTATGGTTCCTTCCGATATTTGATTTGGATCTAGACAGCCTGGATCCTCCGTATCAACAACCCCATCTGTATTATTATCACGACCATCGTGACACTCATTATCAGTCGCATTATGCCCCGTGAAGTGAACATCCGTCCCCGGCGCACTCTTATTGTTCCCCTCGTCCGGATGCATCCAGATGAACTGGTCCCAATTTGCCGGATTATCTTCCGGATCCAGAAGCGGAGTCTGTTGACCCGGAGGCGTGAGGCTATTCCCCTGATTCGTCGGAACGAGACCCTTGGGCAAGTTATCGGGATTGAACGTATCGCACTTTAACCACGGGAAGAACTTGGCGCTGTTCGTTTGGCAGACCTGATCGGGTTCCATCTTCGTGACGTCCACGTAATACATTTTCGTTTCTTCCTGATTACCCTCCCAATTTGTCTTCACCGGGGCTGTAGACGGCGAATTGCTTTTGCCAGTGTTCACAATCTTCTGAGCATCGAGAGGATTCTGCTCGGCGCCATCTGACGGAGCACTATGCATCGACATATCCACTGGCAGATCGCTATCGTCATCCGTGACTCCCATTCCTTTATTATCCACCGGGGTTGCTCCGGGTCCGGTCTGCGTCTGTACCGGCTGTGCTTCGACCGGATCCTGGCGCGAGAAACCGAGGGTGCCAAATCCATCAACACTGACGAAGACATTCCCGCCGGGGCCAGGGCCGTTCTTCGTCACCGAGAAGCCGGTACCATCGGCAAGCTTTTGTACCTTGATGCCCTCCGATTTAACACTGGAACTGAGCACGCGATCGCCCACCTTGATCTCGCCACAGTTTTGCACCGTAAAGAACAGCATTTGATCCTGCAGCACCGTCTGCGCGCCTTGCGAAAGCGGGGCAGTGTCGCCAACGAGCGTTACAGAACAGGGTTGCTGCGTTGGGACGTCGATCGTCTCCACGGGGGTATTGACCGTTGGCGCAGAGAACAAACAGACGAAATCCCACCAGGAACAGTTCGGTTCAACGACCTGAGGTTCAACAACGGGAGTAGCGGGAGCGGCAGGATATGCGCCTCCGGAAGGTTCGCTGTACTGAACCCCGGTGTTCATCACAGGAGTGGTCATGTACTGGTAATCCGTGGGTGCCTTCGGCTCGTCTGCCCATGTTCCAACAGCGGGTGCAGCCGACAGCGTGTATCCTTGGTCGACGGGTGCGGTGCCGGTGATGGGGTCCGTCGTGACCGTTGTGACATCATTGCCACCGAGCCACGTCCAGCTGAGCATGCCAGCGGTCATGCGGGCAGACGTGCCTCCGGCGATACCCGCAATCAGAGCGATCGCAACGACGGCACTATTGAACTGGGGATGAGAATGTTTCTTCTTCGCCATAGGTGTGTGTTGGGAATTACATGGATATTATATCATTTTTTGTGT
Organism: Candidatus Peribacteria bacterium; assembly: GCA_023245765.1. Lineage (GTDB taxonomy): Bacteria > Patescibacteriota > Gracilibacteria > Peribacterales > Peribacteraceae > JABFSS01. Next base: position 7,970 of record JAHFJP010000033.1, on the reverse strand, counting down.
ATTTAGCAAATACACATTAATGGTAGGATACGTCATCTCTATTCTTCTTTTGCCAGTACTGGCTGTTTTAGCGTCTCTTTCGCCGCTGCTGACCCTCGCCTGGCTGTGGCAAATAAAGGAGTGGCGATGGGACAGGATGCTCGAACATCTGGAGCGGACAGGGGCGTGGGCTCAAATCACCGGGAGAGTGCGTCCGGGAATCTTCGCGTTTTTCCTCCTGGGCGTGAGTGCCGCCGGAAAAGAGTGGACCGATGTCGCGGTGCTCACGGCTCTCTGTGTGTTCGCGCTTGCGACACTCGTCCAGATGTTGCTGCACCGTCAGCGATATCCGGTTCTGACTGCCAAGGCGCTGATGATCCTGACGATTGCGGGCGCACTCACAGTACTGATCATGTTCGCCATCGTCCTCAGCGGCTACGGCGCAACGCTGCCTGCGGTGGTTCTTTTTCTGCATGCTGCGACTCTCCCGGTTGCGTGGATACTGGTGTATCCGGTGGATGTTTTTCTCAAGCGTAACATCATCCGCCACGCGCGCCGTCTCCGCGAAGCACATCCGGATTTGACCGTGATCGGCGTGACCGGGAGTGTGGGGAAGTCGACGACGAAGGAACTGCTCGCGTGTGTGCTGAAGGATCTGAAACCTGCCGTGACGCCTGCGCATGTGAATTCGGAGATTGGGGTGGCGCAGTGGCTCAACGCACAACTCACGACTCATAGTTCTCAGTTACTCATAGCGGAAGTTGGAGCCTATCGCCGGGGGGAAATCGCGCTGATGTGCACCTATCTTCGACCATCACTCGGAGTGGTCACCCACGTCGGGACCCAGCACATTGCGTTGTTCGGATCGCAGCAGAATCTGTTTGACGCAAAAAGTGAGCTCGTTCGCGCATTGCCACAGGACGGACGCGCGTTCCTCAACGGCGATAATGCACTCTGCCGGAAGATGGCATCATTGAGCCCATGTCCGGTGACGATGGTCGGCACGGGAGGCTCGTGTGATCTGGAAGCATTCGATATCGAGGAGACACCGCGTGGTATTCGCTTCCGCGCACGGGACATACTCTTCGACGTGCCGCTGCACGGGACACACAACATCACAAACGTGCTCCTGGCGCTTGCCGTAGGTGAACATCTGGGCATTGCTCTTGAGCGTATGCGGGAGCATCTGCGCAGCTTCACTCCCCTTTCGCAAACCTTCACGGTGCGCGAAGAATCCGGTGTTCGCATCCTTGATGACACCCACAACAGCAGCGTCGCCAGCGTGAAAGCCGCGATCGCGTGGGCGCGCACGCAGCCCGAGGAACACAAAATTCTCCTGGCGGCCGGACTGATCGAGATGGGCGACCTGCAATCCCCCGCCGAACAAGAACTCGGCGCACTTGCGGGGAAAGTGTTTACGCGCATCATCGTAATTGATCCGCAGAGTGCACGGAACTTCGCAGCGGGGACCGACAAGAACATTGAAGCGTTCAGCTCTGCCACGACGAGAATTCCATCCGGATCGTTATTGGTCTGTGCTGGGAGAATGTCTCCTGCTGTGATTGCCCATCTCCTGCCATCGTAAGTTCACTTTTCACTTTCCACTTTTCACTTTGTTGCTGCGCCCCCTCCACCACACCTTCGCCCCCCTCGCGGACGCCGCGTTCTGCCTGCGATCTTTCGCCTTGCTGCTGCGACCGTGGATGTGGAGGAATGGATCGGCGATTCAGGATTTTCGCAGTGCGCTGCGGGAGAAGTTCGACGCTGACGTGTTCCTGTTCTCATCAGGGCGCGAAAGTCTGCTCGCCCTCGTACAGTCATTGAACATCGGTCAGGGTGACGAGGTCATCGTGCAGGCCTATACATGCGTGGTTGTCCCGAACGCGATTGCCGTAACGGGAGCGACACCCGTCTTCGTCGACATCGACAAAGACACGCTGAGCCTGGATCCGCAGGAAGTGCGAACAGCGATCACACCAAAGACCAAAGCGATCATCTGTCAGCACACGTTCGGTATCCCGGCGCCTCTAGAAGAACTGCGGGCGATCTGTGATGAGCATCGGATTCCATTGATTGAGGACTGCGCACACATCATCGCCGATGACGCCGGTCCTGTGAACATCGGGATGACCGGTGATTTTGTCCTGTTGAGCTTTGGCCGCGATAAAGCAATCTCCGGTGTCACCGGCGGAGCGATCATCAGTCACCGTACCGACGTCAGCAATCGTGTGCAGAAACTCGAAGATGGTACTTTTCACTTTTCATTTTTCACTATTCTCCGTCTGCTGCTTTACCCTCTCCTCTATGCGATTTCGAAGCCATTCTACGGCCTCTGGATCGGCAAAGCGTTCCTCAAGCTTTGCAGTCTGCTGACGCTCCTCCCGTCGATTCTCACCGCTGAAGAAAAATCCGGTCATCAATCCCCTACTCTCCACAAGCTCCCCAATGCCTGCGCCGCTCTCGCACTGAGTCAGTTCACGCGACTGCGGGAGATCAATGACCATCGGCGGATGCTCACGCGCTTCTATCTTGAACAATGCGCCACGCACGGCTGGCCCGTGCTGCACGGGATCCGCAGTGATCTGCCGTTGCAGAAGTTCCCGATGTTCGTTGCCGGTGCCGAGAAGATCCGTCAGTCGCTCAAGAGGAAGAACATCCACCTGCGCGACGGATGGACAGGGTGTGTGATCTGTCCCGAGTCCGTCGATCCATCGTCACTCGGATACCGGGATGGTGATGATCCGCGGGCAGAGGAAGCATGCGAGCAGATCCTGAGTTTGCCGACGCATCCGGGGATGACACTGCAGGATGCGGAAAACCTTGTGCGCGCTCTCCGTGTAGAATCTCAGCAATGACCATCACCAACGCCACCAACAAGCAGGAATGGGATGATTTCCTCACGCGTCAGCAATACTGCCCATTCCTCCAATCCTGGACGATGGGCGAGGTGTACCGGAGGATCGGGCAGGAGCCGGTCAGATTGATTGTGAAGGATGGCGAGACCATACACGGGATCTGCTTCGCGCATGTCGTGCCGGCACGGCGCGGGAGGCACCTCAGTATTCCGTATGGACCCGTTCTCGGGACCGGGACCGGGACCGGGACGGGTATCGGGACCGGATTGAATGAATTATTAAAATCTCTGAAAGAGGTTGCGCGCCAACATCAATGTGCATTCATCCGGATGAGTCCATTCTGGCCGATATCATCAGAAACCAATTCCGTCTTGAAGGATGTCGGTGCGAAATCCTCTCCCCTGCATCTCCTTGCCGAACATCTGTGGCTGCTGCCGCTGGAGAATACGACAGAAGAAGAGTTGATGAAGAACATGCGGTCAACGACGCGGAATTTGATCAGACGGGCGGAAAAAGAGGGCGTAACGGTCACGCAGTCGGACGATCCGGTCCGCGATCTGCCGCTCTTCCTCAAGCTGCATGACGAAACCCGCAAACGCCACGGATTCACGGCGTACACCGACGCCTTTTTCCGCTCGCAGGTGGAAGAATTCGCAAAAACAAAAACCGTGATCCTCTATGTCGCCCGCCATCAGGGCGAGGTTCTCGCGACCTCCATCCACATGACCTTCGGCGGCGAAACCAGCTACCACCACGGCGCGAGTGTGATCAGTAAGATTCCTGCGAGCTATCTCTTGCAATGGACGGCGATCAAGGACGCACTAAAGCGCGGCGATCACGTCTACAACTTCTGGGGTGTCGCCCCGATGGGACCTGACCAGAACCCGAGCCCGGTCCCGTCGAAGCACCCCTTCGCCGGCGTCACGCTCTTCAAGACTGGCTTCGGTGGGAAGCTCCTGGAACTGACGCACTGTGTCGATATTCCGCTCTCACCACGGTACTACATCACGCGCGGATTTGAAATGATGAGAAAATGGAGACGCGGATTTTGAAGAAAAACATTCCACAATCTCCGCCTGCTGATTCACTCCCTCTCCCGCTTGCGGGAGAGGGTGGCGCCGTCGCGGCGCCGGGTGAGGGCAGGAAACTGGGCTTCATCAATCGATAACCATGACAGCAAGCCTGCCCACTACTCGTCTGCTATGATCTCCTCATGCCCGACTCCACTGATAAGAACGTTCTCGATCGCCTCGACCAAATTGAACTTCACCTTCGTCACCTCGACAGCCGCGACCGCTGGCGCATGATTGGTGGAACGATCCGAAGCCTCATCAACGTCGGCTTCCTGGTCTTCGCAATCTGGAGCAGCTGGTATCTGCTCTACCACATGACCGATATCATCAAGACCGTGAGTGAGCAGACCGCGAAGGCCACGATGGAGTACGGGAAGAGTGGCTCGCAGGATTTCATGAAGCAGATGCAGGATTTGCTAAAGAAATAGCGCGGGTCTTCGACCCGCGAACCATTGGCGCAGGGGCGGTCCCCGGACCACCCCTGCTTCTCGTAAGGCGACGGAACATTATTTCGTCAGTTTCAGGACATCGTCGGCAGTCATGCCGGACGTGACCTGATAGCTCGGCAACCGCAGGAACTGGTCACGCGAGAATGCCTTGTCGGGAGCGCTTCCCATGCCGAAGAGATAGCCGCCATCGGCGGCCGCCGTAAGAACGCGGTCATTAGCCCCGCCCTGGGGATACGCGATGGCGAAGACGGTCTTGTGCGTCAGTGTTTCGAGGATCGTCCTGCTCTGCTCCATTTCGAGCCGCGTCTGGGCGTCGGTGAGTGTTCGAAGATCATCTCCCGTGTGTCCGGCGGACTGAATATCGAATCCATTCGCCTGGAGCGTGAGCAGCGCCTTCTCGCTGAGACCGGAGATGCCGACCTGGTCGGTCTGAACGAAGAACGTGGCGGGGACACCGGCAGCCGTCAGTGCATCGGAAACGCGTTTGACGTTCTGCGCGGTGATACCGGAAATTGCGAGGATCACGCTCCTCGGGGAAAGTCGGACGTCCCGCACTTCCTGCGTCTGCAGCGTCGTGAAGAAGTCACGGAAGGTGAGCACCTTTACACCGTCCTGCTTGAGGCGCGCCGCGTGCTGCGTCAGCGCGGTGATCGTCGCGTCATCGCGAACATCATAGTGAAGGATGGGCAGCGTGAAGCGGTCCTGCCGGACGAGGAAGTTGGGGCGGAACGGCGAGAGATACTGCGTGGACACGTACCCTTCCTTCCCCTCGAGCGGCACGCGCGCCCAGTCTCCGTCCATACTGAGTGGCCGCACGAACGCCTGTCCCGGAATCTCGCCGATCTTTTCGCTGCCGCTGTCGGGTGCCGTGCGGACATTGACGAACGCAAAGTTCACGAAGTACTGGCCGTCGAATGCTTTCTGCTCATCCTTGAGCCTCTCTTCTGTCGTGAGCTTGGAAAGATAGCGGTTCGCCACGTAGCCAGTCTGCCCTCCCGAGAGCGAGATTTTCGCCCAGCTGCCGTTGACGAACTCCATGAGACTGACGAGATCGCCCTGGTTGAGTTTGGCGACGAACGGGCCGCTGACCGAGGCAGTCCCGCGAACGTTCAGGAACGTGTTGGTGACCCGGTAGATGTTGCCCCCCTTGCCCGTGGAAGTCGCTCTGAGCGCATCATACGACTTCCGCAAGGCCGGATCGACCGTCGCCGGCGTCACGGTGGGTTCCGAGGCGATACGCATCGAGTCGGGCGCCATTGAGGAAGCGGATAACGCTGCGGCCGACGCCGCCATTCCCGACTCTGAGGATGTGGTGTCATTCTGTTCACTGAGCGCGCGGAATCGCGCGACGTCTTCGGCTGTAAAGGTATCGTCTTCGGTCTGTTCTTCGGGACCCGAGACTGTACTGGAGCATCCGGTCACGAAGAGGAGACCGAAACAGGCAATGAGCAAGAACGCGACGATCGGTCCTGCGGGAGCGGAGGAAGTCCTCCTGGGAGAGTGATAACGGTTCATGGGACTGGGACGGGGAATGGGGAGATGAAAATGATGAATACGTAGGGGCGCCCCGTGGGGCGTCCCGTTTACATTCGTTCCGGCATCCGGAGCGTGAGGATTTCGGCACCGGTCTTGAGAACGCTTGCGGCAGTCGAAGTCAGTGCGAGCCGAAGCGCCCGCTGCGGCTCGGCGGCAGTAAGAATCGGATCGACGTTGTAGAAGGCATTGAAGTCCTGACACAACCCAAACAGATAATTTGCCAGCGTATGCGGCATGTGCGCACTGCGCGCATCCTCGAGAACAGTGGAAAATTGCAGGAGCGTACGGATCAAAATCCGCTCGCGCTCCGTGAGAGCCTCGATGATCTTGGGCAACGCCGCCTCGCCCTCCGCACCCGCCTTCCGCAGGACGGACTTCGCGCGCGCGTAGGTGTACTGCAGGTATGGCGCGCTATTGCCTTCGAAACTCAGCATCTTCTTCCAGTCGAAAACGATATCCATCCTCCGGTTCTGGCTGAGAATGCCGTAGACGAGCGACCCTACCCCCATCATCTCGGCGAGCGCATCAGCATCATCGGTTTGGATCGTATCCCGGTGTTCTGCGATGACATCTTTCGCACGCTCCACGGCTTCGTCGAGCACGTGCTCGAGTTTGAGCACGGTTCCCTTGCGCGTGCTCATCTTTCCTTCAGCAAAACGCATGCGTCCGAAGATCACGTGTTCCAGATGCGGCAATTCCCAACCGAGCTTCCTCACCGTCGCAAAGAGCTGCTGGAAGTAGAGCTGCTGGGCAACATCGACCACGTACAGAAGCGACTGCGGACGGTACTGATCGACGCGGTACCGGATCGTCGCCAGGTCGCGAGTCGAGTACAGGGTTGCGCCATCTCCTTTCAGGACAATCGACGGGGGCAGTTTTGTCTCTTCAGGGAATTCCACGATGAGCGCACCCTGCTGACCTTCCACAAAAACTCCTGCTTTCTTCCCCTCTTCCAGAATCGGCTTCATCTTTTCCTCATAAAAACTCTCTCCGTGCACGGCATCAAACGAAACGTGCAGGCGTGCGTAGATCTCATCGAGTGCCTGCATCGTCACCGCGACAACGTCCGTCCAGAAGGCCCGCATCGCGGTATCGCCGTCCTCCAGCTTCTTGAACGCCGCTCTCGCCTCATCATCAAGCGCGGGTGTCGATTCCGCCTCCACATGGAAACGGACGTAGAGGTCCAAAAGACCGTCTAAACCTAGTTCAGCGGCCGATTTATCCTTGCCCCATTTTTCCATGGCAACCGAAAGCTTCCCAAATTGTGTTCCCCAGTCCCCCAAATGATTGATGGCGATCGTGTTGTATCCCAAATGCCGGTAGAGATTGGTCAGTGACTGACCGATGACGGTACTAAGGATGTGATGGATACCGAGTGGTTTGGCGATGTTCGGCTGCGAGTACTCCACGATCACCGGTCGCTCGTTGCTACGGGCGGCTTGTGGCTTCTGCGCGCCCTCCGTCTCGGTGAGTTCCCGGAGCAACGCCTCTGTCGTCAACCAGACGTTCACATACCCCGCTCCGGCGATCTCGACTCTGGCGACATCGGGAAATGCGGAGAGTGCATCGACAAATATCTGCGCGACATCGCGCGGTTTCTTCTTCAGTTTCGATGCGAGTTGAAGAGGAAGGCTAAGAGACGCATCACCAAAGGACGATTCCTTCGGGACCAGCCATACCGCGTTCATTTCACTCCCGGAAAAGTGCGTCTTCAGGACCTCATTTGCCTTCTCTGTCAGAGCCAAAAACATAAGAATTGGAGCACCGTTTTGTTGTGTCGAAATATCGATACATGAACAAAACTGATACTCGAAAGAATGCGCTGACTGTAGCACTGGGAACCTATATATCTACCTGAAACAATAATTTGATCTTGCATACAGAAATTCCTCATGTTTTGAACACAAATTGTGTGCACAAACGTCCACCTGCAAAAATCTCAATTTTCTGCTATAATTCTCGTGTCACATCCATGAACAAAAAGAACGTCCTCATTGCGCTTTCTGTAGCCATTCCTCTCGTACTTTCTGCATGCGGGAGCGCCACTCCGCAAAGCGATGAACAAAAGAATGTTCCAC
>JAHFJP010000032.1:15170-16559 GCA_023245765.1 Candidatus Peribacteria bacterium | reverse complement strand
TGCCGCTACGTTCTCTGCGGCCATTCCGAGAGACGACGGCATCACGGAGAGACTGATCAGATGGTCGCCGAGCAGGCAATCGCGACGCTCGAAGCCGGCATGCATCCTATTGTGTGCGTTGGAGAGACTGAAGAAGAGCGAAAAGTGGGAAAAGAGAAAGACGTGGTAAAGCGGCAAATGAAGAACCTTCCTACTGGAATCACAATTGCCTATGAGCCGGTCTGGGCGATTGGAACGGGCAAGACCGCGACGCCAAAAGACGCGCAGGAGATGCACGCGTTCATCCGGTCACACCTGCCCAATGACCAGCGTGATTCGACACGGATTCTGTACGGCGGTTCGATGAATGCGGCAAATGCGGAGGAACTTCTGAAGCAACCGGACATCGACGGAGGTTTGATCGGCGGAGCATCGCTCAAAATTGAGGAATTTCGGAAGATTGTGAGAATTGCAGAAGATATTCTCTGAGTAAGCCGTAGCCGGCCGTGTTTCCGTGCCAAACGGAAACCGGCGGCGGAGGCGTCCTCTACGCCCGTACCCACTGTCCTGCTCCTAAATTTCGTACAGCACCATTCAGTTCAAGGACCGTGAGAGTGGCACCGACCATCCCCGACGGGAGTCCGCTCCTCGCCACCAGATCATCCACGGGTTGGGGCATGGTGCTCAGAACAGTGAGGAGCTTTTCTTCTTCCGTGTTCTGCGCCACGTACTGGACGCGATCGGGATCGAGTTCGGGGACAATCACGCCGAGTTCGGTCAGAACATCGCGGGGGGATGTACAGAGACGCGCCTGATTCTTTTTGACAAGCGCATGACAGCCGACGAAATTCAGATCGAACATCTGTCCCGGCACGGCAAAGACCTCGCGGCCGTAATCGAACGCGAGTTTGGCCGTGATCAGCGCGCCACTGCTCTCCGGCGCTTCCAGGACGACCGTCGCAAGACTGAGCCCCGCGATGATGCGGTTACGGAGCGGGAAGGTAAAAATATCGGCGTTCATGCCGAGCGGGAATTCGCTGAGGATCACTCCCCCCGCATCAAGAATCCGGTCCGCGAGGATTTTTGACTCGGATGACAACGTCAGTAGCCCCTGACCGAGTACCGCAACAGTCTTCCCCTTCCCCTGAATCGTTTCTTCGGCGACCAGCGAATCGATCCCTCGCGCAAGCCCGCTGACCGTCATGATTTGCGCTTGCACGAGGGCTCTGGTGAATTCCTGGGCAACGCGTTTGCCATACCCACTCATCTTGCGCGTTCCCACAAGTCCTACGCTTGGACGGTTGAGGATACTGAGATCGCCCTGCGCATAGAGGAAGACGGGGGCATCGGGAATATCGGCAAGCCGCTCGGGATATCGGTCATCTCCGAACGTGATGATCGTGGCATTTG
>JAHFJP010000032.1:0-15070 GCA_023245765.1 Candidatus Peribacteria bacterium | reverse complement strand
ACGCTTGGACGGTTGAGGATACTGAGATCGCCCTGCGCATAGAGGAAGACGGGGGCATCGGGAATATCGGCAAGCCGCTCGGGATATCGGTCATCTCCGAACGTGATGATCGTGGCATTTGACGATTCCAGGAGCTTTTCCTCCTGTTCCGGATCACATTTGGCCAATCGTTCCATTCCACTGCTGACAGAGGTCTCCCGGCAGCCAAGACCACGCAATATCTCACTATCGACATGCTTTGCCGCCTCTTCAAGACTGCCGAAGACCTTGAGAAGGGCATCAAGACGCTCACGATTGAGAACCTGGATACAGGACCAGAGAAGTGCTGCGCGGGTGGCGGAAGATGTAGGCATGCCCTCACGCTACTGACCTATCGAACCGTGTGAAGAGGGTACGGAAAAGATTCTTTGTCGATGCCAGAGTTTTTCTCTTAGAGAAGACCTCTTTCCGGTTCCACGGGGTCGTGGAACATTCGCAAGAAAGTGGAAAATTTTGGCAATTAATCACGAAGTGATGCGATTGCATCGGCCATATCGGTGATGATGAGACGGAATTCCCGCAGATTTCTGTGAAGCTGGGGTTTGGTGTTTATAGAAGCAATCTGCCACGCATCGTTGAACCGACCTAATGCTTCTTTTATCGCCCGTGTAAGAAACTGACAAAGTTCCACGGAATAAAAGCGCTTGGTAATGATGAATTCGGGATGGGCGGAATCCGTGATATCCACAACGGAATTGTACGTAAGCATGTTATCGCGATGCATCTTTGGTTCAAAATGAGATGATGATCTTGCCAAAGTTTCGCCGCGAATCCATCCGGCATTTTCGGGATAAAAAAGTCCGATGACTCCATGACGAACCTCTTCGGTGACTATGGGAACAATGTCGCATACGGTCTTGTATTTTTCCCCGTCGAAACACACCTCACACTGCGCAAGAAGAGTATTAATGATTTCTACGTGCCCGATTGCACGTGCCGTCAGCGCCCGGTACTCCGTCAATAATCTTTGACTCATCTGCGATGAATAGATTTTTAAGAGCCCTTTTTCTCTGGTGTCCGAATTTTGATAGATGGATACCGCCGAATCATTCCCTGAAGTAAAAGGGAGCAACTTCAGAGGTTTTTGCTCATCCGACAGGAAAGTGCGGGTGCGCGACTCAACTCCATTCTCATGCATATCTCGGAGTCTTCCTTCCGATTGAAGCCGGGCAAATAATGCTTCACTCGTTTCCATCGGTTCCCTCCACATTGTGGTAATATTCAGCTGCATTATGTATAATATAGAATTTAATAAAGAAATGTCAAATTGAGGCTTACATCTTGTCGGATAGCACAAAATCGAGCATGCTCCCCCGGCCATCCCTCGCTTCGCTCGGGACAGGCTCGGGCCGCTGTAGCTCAGTGGTAGAGCAACGGTATCGTAAACCGTGGGTCACCGGTTCAAATCCGGTCAGCGGCTCCATTCAACTTCATGTATGAACGATGACCATCTCAAGAAAAAGCTCACGCCGGAGCAATATCGTGTAACGCAGCAGAAAGGCACCGAACCCGCCTTCTGCGGCCTCTACTGGAACAATCACGAGAAGGGGATGTATCACTGCATCTGCTGCGATAGCCCGCTCTTCGGCTCGGGCGAGAAGTTCGAATCGGGCACGGGCTGGCCGAGTTATTTTCAGCCACTGACGGAAGACGCGGTGAAAGAAGAAACGGACGCTAGCCATGGGATGCGCAGAACCGAAGTTCTCTGTAGTAACTGTGATGCTCATTTGGGACACGTCTTTGATGATGGACCGCCGCCCACGGGTAAGCGATACTGCATTAATTCTGCATCGCTCATGTTCAAGAAAACATAAATGCATCCCCTCGCGATCACCCTCGTCCTCATCTCCGCAGCCATCCACGCGTTGCGCGAACTGATCATCAAGAGAGCGCACGACAAGCAGATTTTCGCCTGGCTCATTTGCCTCGTCTGCATTCCCCTCTTTTTCCCGCTGCTCGTCTACGAATGGCTGCAGGGTAACGTCACGTGGGTTGCCGTGCAGATCACGATTGGTGCAGGCGTCGTGCACTCACTGTACTGGTACTGGATGACGCGCGCGTACGACGGCGGCGATCTTTCGCACGTCTATCCCATCATGCGTTCAGCGCCGGCGCTGATCGTGATTCTCTCGATTCTCTTCCTCGGTGAACATGTCACGCTGCTGGCCGCCATCGGTGTCGTGACGATTCTCCTCGGCATCTACATGATCAATATGAAGAAATTTTCCCTGCAGGGATTTTTGGAACCGATTGAATCGCTGCGCGAAAAACACACGCAGTTCGCGCTGATCACTGCGTGCGCTGTGACGGCATACTCATTGCAGGACAAGATCGTCATCGGGCATATGGACCCGCTGCTCTACGCATACGCGCTCAACGTCATCATCACCCTCTACTGGGCACCATTCATCTACCGATACAAAACGCGGGTGCAGATCCGCACGGAGTGGGAGAGGAGCCCGCGGGATATTCTTCTCAACGCCGTCATTGGCACCAGCAGTTATGCACTGATCCTCGTAGCTCTGACGATGGAGCGCGTCAGCTACGTCGCGTCGCTGCGCCAAATCAGCATTGTCTTCGGAGTGCTCCTCGGAGGCCATCTCTTACAGGAACGACATAAATGGATCCGTTTGGGAGCCGCGGGGATGATTTTTACGGGGACGGTGATGATTGCGGTCGCAAAGTGAGGCATCACTGATTGGTACTCGCCCCTCTCCTACCGCAGTGGGAGAGGGTGGCGCGCTTAGAGCGCGCCGGATGAGGGCGGGTGAGGGCACCAAAAATCACATCTCCCCCATTTGTTGTAGAGCCCTGCTGGCAGCGGAATTCTTGGGATCGATCTTGAGAACTTCCCGGAACTGGTCCGCGGCTGCGTCTCTATCCCCCGCCTTGTACAGGAGGAGTGCGTAATTGATGCGGGCGGGGATAAATGCAGGCGCCTCACCCACCGCCATAGCGAACGCTTCCATCGCTTCATCCAATTGATTTTTCTGCATCAACGCCACTCCCAAATTGAAGTGCGCCTCGGGGAAGAAGGGATTGATGACGAGCGCGATGCGATATTCCCGGATCGCATCGTCGAGTTTTTGTTCCGCCATGTACGTTGCCCCAAGATTGGTATGTGCCTCCAGATACTTCTGATCGATCTCGATCGCGCGGCGGAAGTCCGCTTCGGCGGCGGTGTAGTTATGCTCGGCAAAGCGGACCAGACCCCGTCCCATGTAGGCATCTTTGCTGTTCGGATTGAGCGCAAGGGCTTTGTCGTAGGTATCAAGCGCCTCCGTGATCTTTCCCTGCTTGCGGTAGACCGCTCCAAGGTTTGCATAGACTTTCGGATGCGGCCGGATCGCGAGCGCCTTCTGGAATTCCGCAATCGCATCATCGAGCCTTCCTTCGAGTCTGTAGGAATTGGCGATATTATTATGCGCAACGTGGGAATCCGGGTAATGGACGAGAACATTTGTTAGAAGCGTATATGTGGTCCTCCAGATCTCTGATTGCCGGTATGAACGATATCCCAATCCCGTGAGAATGATGCACGCTGCGACGGCTGCGACCATCTCCTTCCGGATGACCATCGTTGCGGCAGCAATGATCGCGATAAAAATCCCGATCGACGGCACATACGCATACCGATCCGACGCAAAGTAGACGTCCAAATCCCCTCCTTTGGTGAAATTGAGGAATGTGGGGGACAGTGTCACGAGAAAGAATCCCAGACCGAAAATAACGTCACGAATCCATCCGTAGGGGCGTAGCATTGCTACGCCCGTGACGATACCGATAATCACGATCCAAATGATCATCGGAATGTAGAAATCCGGTGACGTGATCGTGACGGTGTCACGATAGGCATACAGCAGTGAATAGAAATCGGGCCAGACGATCTTCTGCACGTAGAACAGCGACGATTTTCCCGCCATGATAATTTTCTCCCAGGTACTCGACGACGCGACCACGCCGGTCTTGCCGCCGATACCGATGAGACCGAACACAATCGCCAGGGCAAAAAATGGAATTTTTTCGACGATCATTTCCTGAATCCATCGGCGTAGGGGTGCCCCGCTGGTGCGCCCTTCCCTCCAATCCAGAAAAAGGAGAATGAGCGGCAATGTGACGGCCATGATTTTGCTGAGCAACGCTAACGTGAAGAACCCAACCGCCATCAGATACCATCTGCGATTGTCACCCTGAGCGGAGCGAAGGGCTTTCCATCGCAACCAATAGATGAGTGTCAGGAGGAAAAAGAACGTAGAAAGCAGATCTTTGCGTCCACTCACCCACATAATGGCCTCGGTGTGGAGGGGATGAAGAAGAAAGACAGCACCACAGAAGATTCCCAACCACAGGGATCGGGCTGTCATCCTGAGCGGAGCGAAGGACGACCCGCGGAAGAAGAGCATGGCAAACCAGCACACCAGCAATGCATTGAGCGTATGGAACAGAAAATTCGTCAGGTGATACTGCAGCGGCGCAATTCCCCCAATCTGGTAATCGATCTGGTAACTGAGGAATGTGACCGGTATGTAGAGTTCGGGGTCGTACATCGAGAATATCCGCCCGACCGACCGTGGCGTGATTTCGCGAATGACGGGGTTCTCATACACGAGCATGCCATCGTCCCAGCGCACGAATTCGCTCTTCATCACCGCTTGGCCATAGACGAGAGCGGAAAGGACGAAGAATGAGATAATGAGAACGGCCGTCGATCGTTTTTTGGAGGAGAGGAAGGGGTGCATGAGAAGGACGATTTCTGCTATAATAGCAAGATTGGAACAACACACGGACAATCATTGGAAAGAACGCCGTCTGCTTCGCTTTGAGCCAGGGAATGGATCGGATGACGAGATGAAGAAGCAAGTCGGTGAGAAAATGGCGGGAAGCGAGGAGAAGGAACAGGTCAACGCGAAAAATTTTTTCGCGTCATTGCAGAAACAGGTAAAAGAACGCCGAGAGGCGGCAGCAAAACTGAGTGCACCTGAACACAAAAAAGCCGTTGAAGAGGAACTCGCTCGCGTTCAAAAACTTCATACGGAGAATCCGGGGCGATATCACGATGAAGTACTGCTCCAGGGTGGAGGAGTGGAGAATCTCCTGAAACATTTTGGGAGGGTGCATCTGAGCCCCAGAAACGGACAGCCCAAACGTTTGATCGTCGTTATCAGTGGAAACAATGAACCGCTGACACGGCCATGGGACAGGTTCGATTCGTATCGGGGAACCATGTACATGTTCGACCAGATGACAAAGATGAACATGGAGAATACGGACATCATCCAACTGAAGGCGGGGGAAGGATTCGGTGCGCCCGCGGAATTCCACACGAGCGTTGCTCTTGCGCATATTCAGAACATCATCAATGACGCAATTGCTGGAGTGGGTGCGTTTACCGGCAGAACCTATGACCGTGCACGAATGTATGGTTTCAGTTATGGAGCCGGCGCATGTGAGCGTGTGCTGGAGGGTCTGGAGAAACGCTCAAAGGACGGGGGAGCAATCCCACGAATCGAACGAACTGTCTATCTTGATGGCGTGGAATACGGAACGTTCGGTACCGCGCTCCGGAAGAGATCCGGGCTCTCGCAACAGCATTATCATCTGCATCAGAAAAATCTGATGGACGGATACATCCCGCTGAACGGGAATAGTCTTCTGGCTCCGAACAAGAGCGATTTTGAAATGGAAATGAAGCGAGATAGTTTCGACTGGATGGTGCAACAGAAAGTAAAAATGGATCATCGGACACTGCACGACGCCCGCTACAATAGAGGAACGTTTGATGGGATTTTGGCGGCCCTGACACATGGATAAGACCAGGACGGAATGCCGGAGGGGATGCATATTATTCCTCTTCCGTTGTAGACCGTTTTTTGCTATACTGGTGAGTTCCGCTTCAAACACAAACACCCATGACGATCGACGCCTGCATTGCCCACGCAATCCACAGTGATCTCGACATCCTCGAGGCCCTCCCGGAGGTGGAGTACGTGCCTGTGGAGGAGCTGGAAGTCTATGTGGAGCGCTTTGTCCTTACGGTGCAGGAATCGCTCAGGACGGTCATTATGAACCGCGGGGAGCGCTATTTGCGCAGCAAAGACGCCGCTGGCCTCTGCGCCACATGCATCGAATCGGGAATCGCACTGCCTCCGGGCATGCTCCTCAAGATGTGCCAGACAATCATGAACTTGAGCCAGCTCGACGCGAAGTTCATCCTCGACACGGATGATGGCAAGAGTTTGTACTATGTGAAGTTGGAGGTGACAGTGGCGTAAAGACATACATACAAAAATCGGAGGCGAGAGACATCATGTCTCTCAGCCCCCTATGGTCATCCGGAAGGAACATCCTTTTTGCCTTCCTCGTTTTCCGGTGGGCGCGTCAGCGCGGTGATCGGAATACCGACCAAGATCACCGCAACGATGCCGACGGTCACGCCGATCGTGATCAGGCTCTTGGAGCCGATGAGGGTCAGCTGACCCTCGATTTCGGTGACGACTCCGGCCATCAGGACTGTGGCCGCAATGCCACCGAGCGTGCCTCCCATGACTGCAACAAGCACCATGGTGAGCACTTCGCTTTTGGATTTCATGACACCTCCAAGTTAGGGGAAGACTCTGTTTCCAGGGACCAATAATATTATTTTACAATCATAATTAAAAAACACAATAATCTATTTACTGACAAAACCCAGATCCTAGCGCTTCGAGAACTGCGGCGCGCGGCTTGCCGTGCACCCAAAGAACGACATAAATCCACACTCCAATCTGAACAAAACTACCGCTTGGAGAACTGTGGTGCACGACGTGCCCTCTTCAAGCCCGGCTTCTTGCGTTCCTTGATACGCGCGTCCCGGCGGAGGAACCCGGCGCGCTTGAGGTCGGGACGATTGTCAGGGTTGAGCAGCAGGAGCGCGCGGCTGATGCCGTGGCGCATGGCATCAGATTGGCCTTCTTTGCCGCCGCCGCTGACGTTTGCTTCGATGTCGACGGTTTTAGCGACGTTCGCCAGTGTGAGCGGAGCAAGCGCGTTTTCGATCGCGACGCCCGAGAAGTACTTGTTGATTTTCATCCCATTGACCGAGACCTCACCCGAACCATCCTGAAAGAGCTTCACGCGCGCGCGGGCGGTCTTGCGCTTTCCGAGGCCGGCGAGGTACGAACGGGAGGGGGTCATAAAATGGTGAGATCAAGGGGTGAAGGTTTTTGCGCTGCGTATTTGTGTGCGGCATCGTCGGAAACATGCATCCGCTTGAGCATCTGAGGGCGCAGGCGATTCTTCGGGAGCATACCGTACACCGCCATCTCGATGACCTTCGCGGGG
Source organism: Candidatus Peribacteria bacterium (assembly GCA_023245765.1). Lineage (GTDB taxonomy): Bacteria > Patescibacteriota > Gracilibacteria > Peribacterales > Peribacteraceae > JABFSS01. Next base: position 7,711 of record JAHFJP010000032.1, on the reverse strand, counting down.
CTCTTCTCCATCATTTTGGCGAGACTGGTCACACTCGCGGAACCCAGGCGCCCCGTGTGGTGGAAGTACGTCTTGCGGCGGCCTTTCTCCGGCGTCACGGCGAGCTTGGCGGCGTTGATGATGACCACGTGGTCGCCACAGAGCTGATGAGGGGAGAACGTCGGACGGTGCTTGCCGCGCAGAACGTGTGAGACTTTAGAGGCGACGAATCCGATCGTCTGACCAGTGGCATCGACGAGATGCCAGAGGGGGGCCGATACGGGAACAGTGGTGGTCTTCATGGTAAAGAGGGCGTGCGAGGGTTAAGAGGGTGAAGAGGAGGACTTTTTTGCAGGAATCTTCTTTGCCTTCTCCACCTTCTTTACCGTCTTTACCTCTTCAGTGGAAGAACTGTTCCCACCAACTCCGGAATCAATCAACTCTAACGTGACCATTTTAGCGCCGTCCCCCTGCCGCAATCCGAGCGCCGTCATGCGGGTGAAGCCCGACGTGCGTTTGCTGTAGCGGTCCTTGAGCAGCTCCATAACCTTCCTGCAGGCATTCTTATCGACCACGAAGGCATTGATCGCGCGGATGGCATTGCGAGGGTCCTTCGTTTTGGCCGTTGTGATGATCTTCTCGACGATCGGTCGGACGACCTCTGCACGCTTCTTGGTGGTGCGGATCGACTCGTACAGCAGTACCGACGTGACGAGGTTGCGCTGCATGGCCCTGCTGTACGCGGGTTTGTGACGGAGCCGGAGGCGGGAAAGTCGATGTCTCATAAGCGGGATTGGGTCCCTCTCCCTTTGGGAGAGGGTGGCGCCGTCGCGGCGCCGGGTGAGGGCATGGGATATTACACTTCCATCGGGGCGTCGTCAGACAATTTCAATCCGCGGTCGCCAAGGGTCTTTTTGACCTCGTCGAGGGCCTTGGCACCAAAACCACGGAAGTTCTGGAGGGTGGCCTCCGTGCACTTGGTCAGCTGTTCGATCGAACCGACACCGGCATTGATGAGCGCGTTGAGCGTGCGTGGAGAGAAGTTGAGGATTTCGATCGGGGTGTAGCTCTCCTTGACCGGCGTGTGGGAAGCGTCCTCCACGTGAGTGGCAGCGACGCGCGAGAAGTCGGCCACGAACTCGGGCTCCACGACCTTCTTGTCGGATGCGAAGTAGACGAAGTAGCTTTGCAGGAGCTGGGACGCGAACGCGACGGCTTCCTCGGCCGTGAGTGAGCCATTGGTTTGGACTTCCAGCACGAGCTTTTCGAGATCTGTGCGCTGACCCACGCGCGCGGCTTCCACATCGAAGCGGACTTTGATCACGGGACCATAGATCGCATCGATATAGATGAGGCCAGGCTCGTTCTGCTTCTTATTCCGCTCCTGTGCGGAAACGTACCCGACGCCCTTTTCGACCGTGAGCTGCATCTCGACCGAGGCTCCCTTTTCGAGCGTGAGGAGTTCGAGATCGGGATTCAGGACTTCGATATCGGAGCTGACGGTGAGATCCTTGGCCGTGACGGTCTTGGGGCCTTTGACGTCGAGCGTGATGACCTCAGGATCCTTGCTGTGCTTGCGCAGCTGGAGCAGCTTGAGGTTGAGGCCGACATCGAGGAACGACTCACGAACGCCTTTGAGCGTCGTGTATTCGTGCTGGACTCCCGCGATCCGCATGGAGGTCACCGCGGCGCCGGGAAGGCTGGAGAGGAGAACCCGTCGCATCCCGTTGCCGAGCGTCATGCCGTAGCCCGGAGGCAGCGGCCCGATGACGAAGATCACGTGGCTCGTGTCGCCCTTCTTCACGGGGTTCATCGTGAAGGTGGGGAGTCCGATGTCTTCTTGAATAATATGCATAGGACGGTTGGGAAGGGTTTCACGGGTTTGCAACCCGTGATGAAAGAAAAATTAATTCCGAGAATAAAATTCGACGATCTGGCGCATTTCGACCGCGCGCTCCGCATCGTCGGGAGACGGTGTACCGGTAACCTCGACACGCATGGCCGACGAGTCGACCTTCAGCCACGAGGGGGGCATGTACTTTTCGTGTGCGGCAAGGATGGGAACGAAGACCGGCGAAGTTTTGGATTGCGTGCGGACGGTGACGACCTGTCCGGGCTTTACCTGGAACGAGGGTACCGTGACGCGGACACCGTCGACGAGGAAGTGTCCGTGACCGACGAACTGGCGCGACTGGATGCGCGTCATGGCGAACCCTGCGCGGTACACGACGTTATCGAGGCGCCGCTCAAGCATCTGCTTGAGCGCGTCACCTGTCTGACCGGGGATTTTGGTGGCGCTCATGTACATGAGACGGAACTGCCGCTCGGTGATGCCGTACATGTCGCGCGCCTTCTGCTTCTCTTTGAGCTGCGTGCCGTACTCCGAGAGCCGGGGCTGCTGGTCGCGCGGCGACTTGCCGGGCCCCTGCGGCTTGCGCTGCAGAATCTTGTCGTACTTGTCGCTGCCGTAGAGGTTGACGCCATGACGGCGACACTTCTTTGCCTTTGGTCCGTTATATTTCATAGGGAGAGATTAATAGAGTGAAGTTCCACGGGTTTCCAACCCGTGGTGGGAATTAGACTCGTCTTCGTCCCGGCGCCCGGCATCCACCGTGTGGAATGGGCGTGACGTCGACGATGGAATCAATGTTGAGACCGGCGGCCTGGAGGCCGCGCAGCGATTGCTCCCGTCCCGGTCCGAGACCCTTGATCTCGACCGACACGGTTTCGATGCCGTAGGGTTTCACCTTCCCCGCCGCCGTCTCCGCAGCCACTTTGGCGGCGTAGGGCGTCGACTTGCGCGTGCCTTTGAATCCCGCGGAACCGCTGCTGCTCCACCCAAGAACCTTGCCCTCGGGATCGGTGAACGTGACGATCGTGTTGTTCTCGCCCGCATGGATGCAGACGCGCGCCCTGGGGAGTGACCGCTTGATCTTCTTCTTTTTCACAGGCTTCCCCGCTGTTTCCGCCGCACCGTCGGCTCCCGGCACCGGGTCGCCTCCTGCGAGGGCTTGTTCGAGGACCGATGGGGTTTTCTTGTCGTCAGCCATGATGGGTGGGAAACATTGAGGGGGAACGTCCCTCTCCCTTTGGGAGAGGGTGGCGCCGTCGCGGCGCCGGGTGAGGGCGGATGAGGGCGTTTACGTCTTCGTGAGCACCGTGCGACCGGAGAGACCCGTCTTCTTCTTGCCGCGCTTGGTGCGTGCGTTGCGGCGTGACGTCTGCCCTCGAGCGGGGAGTTTTCGGCGGTGGCGGTATCCACGCCAGGTGCCGATGTCCTGGAGGCGTTTGACGTCGAGGGAAACTTTGCGGCTCAGTTCTCCTTCGGTGAGTTCCTTTTCGACGCGTCCGCGGAGTCGTGCCTGATCAGTTTCATTGAGCGAGTCGGCCTTCGCGTTCAGATCCATGCTGAGCTCGGCGAGGATCGTGCGGCTGAGCGATCGTCCGATGCCTTTGATCGCCGTGAGGGCGATCTCGATGCGCTTATTGCCCGGTAGAACGACACCTGAGATGCGAAGCATGATGGGAGAGGGAGATGGGTCCTTCTCCCACCGCAGTGGGAGAAGGTGGCGCGCCTCGGGCGCGCCGGATGAGGGCTGAGGGCTTTATCCCTGACGTTGCTTATGCTTAGGATTCTTGCAGACGATCCGGCGCACGCGCTTGCCCTTGCCGTTGCGTCGGATGACGAGACGGCAGTCTTTGCAGATCGCTTTGCAGGAAGGTCTGACTTTCATGGACGAGGAAGGTGAGAAGAACGGGTCCCTCTCCTACCGCAGTGGGAGAGGGTGCCCCGCACCCTTGCTATGCAAGGTGCGGGGCGGGTGAGGGTGCGGGTGGAGGAGGTGAAGCGGATGGAACGACGGGCATGGATCCCGGCGCAGCGGTCATCCCGGGTGATCCGGGAGAGAACCGGTAGACAATGCGCCCCTTGTTGAGGTCGTACGGAGTCATCTCTAACTTCACGCGGTCACCCGGCAGTATGCGCACGCGGTTCACCCGCATGCGTCCCGCCAGATGGCAGAGGAGCTGGTGCCCTTGCGCCTGTTCACTGGTCACCCGGACGCGGAACGTGGCATTGGGGAAGCACTCTTCCACAATGCCGGTGAGTTCTATGACATCCTTAGACACAAATGATTGGCGGGGCGGAAAGCCGAGGCATCTTACGGATGGAAAGAGGCTTGGACAAGGCAGAGGGATCGGGAAAACCTAAAGGGATGATAAATTGTATTGCATGAATATAATATTATTGTTTTATATACATTTATGCCCCTCTCCCTCAGCCCTGAGCGGAGCGAAGGGCGCGGAGGGAGAGGGTGGCGCCCCGAGCGAAGTCGAGGGACGCCGGGTGAGGGTGTCGTCAGGCCAAAATCTCTACCCCCGACTCCGTCACAAGCACCGTATGTTCAAAATGTGCCGAGAGTGACATGTCCGCTGTGCGGATCGTCCACCCATCGCCCTCCTCATGGATGTTCGGTTTGCCGATTGCAGTGATCGGCTCGACGGCAATGATGGTATGGACAGGGAGTTTTGGCCCTGAGCCGGCTCTGCCGACGTTGGGGACATCGGGGAACTGGTGCAGGGTGGATCCGAGCCCGTGGCCGGTGAGTCCGTTAACGCAGGAGTAACCGTGCCCTTCCACGTACTTCTGTACGGCAGAAGAGATATCACCAATCTTGATGCCCGGTGCGACGAGGCGGCACGCGTTCTCCAGTGCCTCTTCCGAAACGCGGAGAAAGATCTTCACGGCATCCGGAATGTTTCCGACGGGCACCGTCACGCACGCATCGGTATAGAGATCGCCAAAGATCACTCCCCCATCGAGCGAAACAATGTCTCCTTCTACAAGTTTTCGCGGACCGGGAATCCCGTGCACACACTGCTCATTGACGGAGGTGCACAGCGTCGCCGGGAATCCGTGGTACCCCTTGAACGCAGGAATCGCCCCATCGTGCGACCGGATAAAGTCCTCAGCGAACGCATCGAGATGACCAGTGGTGACACCGGGCTTCACGAGAGCTGCCGTCGCCGTCAGGCAATCACGCAGAATCTTGCCGCCTGTGCGCAGCGCTGCAATCTGCCGATCATCAAAAATCTGAAATGTGGACACTTCGGCATTCTAAAGGCAAAAAAATAAACAATAAACAGAACAAAACAAACAATAAACAGCATACGGAGTGGTCGCGCGCACCAGGGGGGTGAAGGGGAAGGCTCCGCCTCGCGCCGCAGCGCGGTCGACGGTTCGAGGCCGAATCCCTGGAGGCCTCGAAGCGGAGACACGGAGCCGGGCGGAGGGGTGTTGGTGCGCGCCGCCTTTTCTTTTGGCCATTTCTTTGTGGCGAGACAAAGAAATGGCCGGCGCCGCAGCGCGTTAAACGACTGCCCGCTTCATTTCTCCATAAACCTCATCGACGGATTTCATCCCATCAATCTCGATCATCTTCCCCTCATTCTTGTACTTCTCAATGACCGGCATCGTCTTCTCGGTAAACGTCTTCATCCTGCGCGCAACAATCGCCGTATCGGCATCATCCGCCCTCCCCTCCGCCTTGGCCCTCCCCAAAATCCTCTGCATCCCCTCGTCGGGAGTGAGCAGAATGTGGATGCACCGAAAATCGCGTCCGGTTTCTTTCATGACGCGATCGAAATCCTTCATCTGATTCTCATCGCGAGGGATTCCGTCGAAGAGAATTTTTTGATCTTTGGGCCGCGCGAGGATCGCTTCTTTGACCACCTGCATGATGATCTCGTGGGGGACGAGATGTCCTTTGTCGATGTACGAGCTCACCGTCTTACCGAGTTCTGAGCCGGACTTGTCCGCCGTAGCCTTGGCGGAGGCGGACGCGGCGATTTTGCGGAGTTCTCCACCCGCTTCGAAGATGTCGTACTGGAACTCAGCGGCCAGACGCTTCGCTTGCGTCCCTTTTCCGCTGCCCTGAATTCCGAAGAGGACGAGATCCATGAATGAAGATTACATCGACGGCACGACCTTGTCTCCGCGAGAAGTTACGCGTAGAGGTTGATCAACTCTTTCAAGTATATCGAGAACCCTGTGACGCATTCGTAAGGCTGCCGATGCATCCCCATTTGCAGCAAGAACATACGGACCGACGACGGGACCGTGCTCTTCTTCCGGAGTTTTTTTATCGGGATCCATGGGGTAAGAAAGAGATGATCAGACCAATTTCTCGTAATCGTGCGCCAGCATCTGCGCGTTGATCGCGCGGATCAGTTCCATGACGACACCGACAATGATGATGAGACCGGAACCGGAGATGAGCAGATCAGCGCTGCCGAGGCTCGAGTACTTCGTGAAGAGCAGCGGAATGATGGCCACGACGGCGAGGAACATGCCACCCCAGAGATTGAGACGGTTGCTGGTTTTTGCGAGGAGCATCGCGGTCTGCGGACCGGGACGGACGCCGGGGATGAACCCCCCGCGTTTCTGGATCGTTTCGGCAACTTCGGTCGGCTTAAACGTGACCGACACGTAAAAGTAGCTGAATCCGACAACGAGGAGGAAGTATCCCACCATGTACACCATGCTCGGATTCTGCGAACTCAAATACTCGGTGATGAAACTGACCACGGGCGCAAAGCGTGGGGCGGTCTGGAGGAATTGCGAGATGATCGCGGGGAACGTGATCAGCGAAATCGCGAAGATGATCGGAATCATGCCCGCCTGATTCAGGCGGATCGGAATATTCCCGGAGACGCCGCGGCCGGCGCCCTGGTTGGCGTAGGTGATGGGCAAGAGCCGGTGTGCGTCGGTGAAGAGCACCACAGCAACGAGCATCGCGATGGAGACGATCACAAATAGATAGAAGGCTCCGAGTTTGTCGCCGCCCGCGAGCATGATCGAGCCGAAGCGGGTGGGAATTTTCGCCACGATACCGACGAAGATCAGCATCGAAACGCCGTTGCCAATCCCCTTCTCGGTGAGGATCTCGCCGAGCCACATGAGGAAGAGTGTTCCCGTGGTCACGTAGAGCATCGGCTGGAGCACGGCGGGAAAGGAGGTGTCGATCAGGTTGACTCCCCCACGGCTGATGAGGATCAGGAACCCGTAGCTCTGGATGAACCCGAGCGGCAGCGTGAGCCAGCGCGTGTACCGGTTGAGTTCCTGCTGACCCTGGGCGCCTTCTTTGCTGAGTGCCTCGAGCTTGGGGAAGATCACCGTGCAGAGCTGGATGATGATCGACGCGTTGATGTATGGGGAAAGTCCGAGCAACACGACGGAGAAGTTATCGAGACCGCCTCCGGTCAGTGCCGCAAACACGCCGAGCGGTCCGGCTGTTCCCTTTGTATCGAGATATTGCTTGAGTCCGACGGGATCGGCACCCGGCACCGCGATATGCGATGCAATGCGATACAGAAGCAGCAGGAAAACCGTGATGAGGATGCGTTTCCGCAAATCTTCAGAACGCCAGAGTTGTTGGAGGTAGGAGACAACAGCCATGATTAGTCTTTGATGATCGTCACAGTGCCTCCCGCCTTCTCCACCGCTGCTTTCGCCTTGGCCGACACCGCATGGACGGTAAGTGAAAATTTCTTGCTGACGGTTCCGCGGGAGAGGAGCTTGACCGGATTGCCCGTGCGAATGAGCCGCTTCTCGCGCAGCGCCGCCACGTCGTAGGAACCCGCTTCGAGAGCGGCATCGAGCGTATCGAGATTCAACGGCTCAAAGTCTTTGCGACGCGGTTGCGTGAAGCCGCCGAGCTTGGGCTGGCGGCGG
>JAHFJP010000002.1:57810-74867 GCA_023245765.1 Candidatus Peribacteria bacterium | reverse complement strand
TGTCACGTGATCGCGTGAGCGATTTTACGTGACGGAGGCAGGGAGGGGTGAGGGTGACGGTCGCGGAAAGCAGGCTCCAAATATGGAGTGTCCGGAGTCATCCCTCGCCTCTCCCGCCTTCGCCAAGGCTTCGGCGGGCAAGCGCCGCTTCTGTTTCGGGTAGAGAGTTGTGAATGAACAAATCCTGATATTATAGCGGAAAAAGCGAATTTCTACAACGGTCCTTATTGGCTAAAAACAAACAATAAACAGACACATTGGGGGTGCGCGAGCAGGGGGGTGAGGGGGCGAGCGGAGCGGGAAGTTGCGAGCGCCGTCCTTTCTTTTCGGCCATTTTCTTTGGACGAGCAAAGAAAATGGCCGATGCGCGTAGCGCGCAAACAAAACAACACACAGAACATCTGATACGATCCCCCCCATGAGAGGAAAACTTGTACTCATTATCGGACCAAGTGGCGTCGGCAAGAGCGTTATCCTGAAGGAGCTGAGATCAAGACACCCTGAATTTCATTTCCCCCGCTCAGCAACCACCAGACCGAGACGCGACGGTGAGGGGGATGATCTCTATCGCTTTTTGAACGATAGAGAGTTCGATCAATTATTGAAGGATGGAAAGGTTCTTGAGTGGGCCACGGTGCATGCAGGCGCACGATACGGAACGCTCGTCGACGAAATTATTCCGTTCATCGAAAAAGGACAGACTGTGATTAGAGAAGTTGATGTTCAAGGCTTCGAATCGATCCGCAAGCATCCCCTCTTCTCCGGCACCTATCCGCTCCAGTCGATCTTCATCCTGCCAGAAAGCAAAGAGCAACTGATCAAACATATCACCGCGCGCGCGCCGATTGCCCAGGAAGAACTCAAGCGCCGGATCGCGAGCATGGAGAAGGAACTAGGCTACGCAACGCTCTGCACACACCAGGTGAAGAATGCGGAGGGGAAGCTGGAGGAGACGCTACGCAAAGTGGAAGACATCATTGACTGACAATCAACAACCGAGAATCGGCCTGCGGAAAATGTAGGTGTACCGGTTTGCGCGCCACCAGTCATCGTAGTGCTTGTCCTCGATGGTCGATTTCACACGATCACGGGCAGCCTGCAGATCATTAATCGCGGCAACAAGAGGATGCTCTCGCGACACCTCGTACGCTGTTGCACAGCGAGCGTAGAGAGCATAAAGAAGAGCACAGCGGGTATCCGCGAGCATTGTCTGCTCGGTACACGAATCGGCATACGTGAGAAGTTCGGTATGTGGAACTCGGGTGAAATCGATGTGATCGGGCGGATGTGCAGCCACGAAGCGATTGTAAGACATGGCAGGAACATGTCAAAAATACTTTCCACGGTGCCGATGCCGAAGGAAACAGAACTTGGCCGCTATCCGGCGGGGGGATCGTTTCGAAAAGTCGAATGGTGGAGATGAGGGGACTTGAACCCCTGACCTTCTGCATGCCATGCAGACGCTCTAGCCAGCTGAGCTACATCCCCGGGAATTTGAAAGAAAATGGTGCGCCCGGCAGGATTTGAACCTACGACTTCCAGATCCGCAATCTGGCGTTCTATCCAGGCTGAACTACGGGCGCACAGGAACGAAAAAAGAGCGGCCGCGGAACCTTATCATACCGATCCCCAAAGATATAGCCGCCGGTACCTTCTATCAGTCCGCATTGCCTCCCAGAGCGAATCCGGGAGGTGGTATGACTCTATAGGTAAAGTGCTCATCTTCTTTCATTCCAGCAACCTGAGCTGTGAATACATGTAAAACAAAATCACGATATCCATCGCTCATTTGAATCGCCTCAAGCCGCTGATCACGTGCATTCGCTGCCTCTTGTTCACTGAGGCTTTTTCTCCCTGCCGTTTCGTTGGATTGTGCCATTGGCAAAGGATCCTAGCGGACTTTTTGCAATAGTCTATACTCATTCTATGCACGTCGCCTTCCTTCTCGGTAGCAAACAGGATATCGAATTCACCCAGAAGATCGCCGATCTGCTGAAGGAATTTGATGTCCCCTCCGAAATCATCGTCGCGTCGGCACATAAGGTGCCCGAGAAGGTCATTGAAGAAGTAAAGAAGCTCAATGCACGGAAAGACCCGACAGTGGTTATCACCGTCGTCGGCATGAGCAATGGCCTGGGAGGCGTGGTGGCGGGTTCGTGTGTGCACCCGGTGATCAACTGCCCACCGTACAAAGATCTGACGGAGTACCTGACGGACATTCACAGCAACCTCCGCATGCCCAGTGATGTTCCCGTGATGACGGTCTTGAATTACAAGAACGCAGCGCTCTGCGCGCTGCGAATTCTTGGTGAATCAGATGCCGCACTGAAAGCAAAACTGATGAAGAGGATTGAGAAGATAAAAGCAGAATATTAGAGTAGTAGAATACTAGGGCCCCGCAGTAAACGAGCCCGGGTTTGTTCGAGGTTCCTAGTATTCTAGTAGTCTAGTACTCTACTGCCGATGCCCGCCCTCACCCTCCCCGACCTCCAGTCAAAACTCCGAGAATGGAAGGGCTGTGAGCTCTACAAGACCGCAACGCAGGCCGTCCTCGGCGAAGGCAATCCCCATGCCGAGATCATGTTCATTGGTGAGGCACCCGGGCAGAAGGAAGACGAACAGGGCAGGCCATTTGTAGGTCCTGCGGGACAATTTCTTGATGAACTGCTCGGGACCATCGGCCTCAAACGCGCCGACGTCTACATTTCCAATGTCGTGAAATATCGTCCGCCGCAAAACCGCGACCCGACGCCGGAGGAGAAGGAGCAGTGCATGCCGTGGCTGAAGATGGAGATCTCTCTGATCAAGCCGAAGGTCATCGTCCCGCTCGGTCGCCACGCACTCGGGCACTTCTTCACCAAACTCAGCATTACTGAAGCACATGGCAAACCTCAAAAGCTGAGTAATGACGTCACGGTCTTCCCCATCTATCACCCAGCGGCGGCGCTGCACAATGGAGGGCTGCGGCAAGCTTTGTACGATGATTTTCAAGCGTTGGGCAAATTCTTGGCTGAGCGGAAGTCAGCTTCCTAGCTGTTTAGCTTTTTAGCTGTTTAGCTTTACACTTCCGCAAGCTAAGAAGCTAAACAGCTAACAAGCTAAAAAGCTATGACTTCTCTTTTATTCGGCATCAGCTTATCAGCTCTTCTATCGACGACTTCTCTTCTGGTCGTCCTCTTCCGTGTCAGTCCCCTCACCGCCCCCGCGTACGCGCTGCCCGCCTTTTTCGTCAGCCTGTTCCTCGCGGTCAGTTCCATCGCAACGTTGCTCTGCTATGCGCTCTGGCGATTCATCCCCCTCCACTCGTGGGACCTCGGGCAGATTCTCGGCATTTCGGTACGCCAGGGCGTCTTCCTGGGTGTGGCAACAGTCATTCTGGTGCTCTTCCATCTGCTGGGGCTCCTGACCTGGTGGATCGCGGTCATGATTTATGGGGTGTTTATCCTGATTGAATTGGCTCTCAATTCGTAGAACTCTATACTGCAAATATGTCCGATCTGAGTTCCTACGAGGCAAAGATTCGCGCTGCCGCTTCCCCGGCCGAGCTTGATGTCCTTGAACTCGACGTCTTCAGCCGCAAGCACGGCGCGCTGACGCTGGCGTTGAAAGATCTCGCAACACTGCCCGCCGCCGAGAAGGTGAAGAAAGGGCAAGAACTGAACCACTGGAAAACCGTTCTGACCGATGCGCTGACGGAGCGCCGCAGAACATTCACGGCACAGTCCGTCGGCACGCTCGCAAGTGAAGACAAACTGGACGTCACGCTGGAACTCCCTCCACGACCGAGAGGGCACCTGCATCTGATTCCCGAATTCATCCGGCAGGTCGACGATGTCTTTGCGCGGATGGGATTCCAGTTTGTCGACGGTCCCGAAGTCGAATCGGAGAAGTACAACTTCAATGATCTCAATATCCCCGAACATCATCCCGCGCGCGATTCACAGGATACGTTCTGGCTGATGGGCAACGAGGGGGAGACGGACCCCGCGAAGCGTTTTGTTCTTCGGACGCATACATCGGGCGTGCAAATCCGCTATGCCTCGACCCACAAGCCGCCGTTTAGGATCATCTATCACGGGAAAACCTACCGGAAGGACTCCGACGCCACGCATTCGCCGATGTTCCATCAATTCGAAGGCATGATGGTAGGCAAAGATGTGTCTCTCGCAAATCTCAAAGCCGTGCTCGTGACGGCGATGCGCGAACTGATCGGCCGGGACGTGGAATTCCGCTTCCGCACAGGCTTCTTCCCCTTCGTCGAACCCGGCCTCGAAATGGACATGATGTGGCAGGGTGATGAAAGCGAGAGTCGTGAAGGCAAGTGGCTGGAAATGGGCGGATGCGGCATGGTGCATCCAAACGTCCTCAAAAACTGCGGCATCGATCCCGACGAGTGGCAGGGCTTCGCCTTCGGTTTCGGCGTGGAGCGTCCGCTCATGATCAAACATCAGATCCCCGATCTACGGAGTTTCTATCACGGAGACCTGCGATTTTTGAGACAATTTTAATCAAAAACCCGCTCTTGCGAGCGGGCCTTCGATCTTCTTCTCTTTTTTGTAGAAGTCAGATGTTGTCCATGGAATCGCGCATGGCATCCCGCGGGGGCTGCGGCTGCTTCATGTCGATGACCATCGGGTCGTCCCGCTCAACGGGAAGTTGTGCGGGGGATGGGGATGGATCTTTGGGAGAGTCCTCTCCAAGATTGAAGTCCACCACCAGCAAGATCATCGCGAGGCAGACGAGGAACAAACCCTTGTGCCATGCACCGAAGTAACCCAACACGATGCCGAGTACCAGGGTGCAGAGAGCTTCGGCTACGAGCCTTCCGAATACTGGACTCAGAGGCCTCAGGTTCAGCCTCACAATCCAGACGGCGATCCCGATTCCTATCATAGCCATCCCGATGCGTCCTGAATCGGCATTCCTCGCAAGGAAGGCAAAAAAGAATCCCAAGCCAACGAGTAAGGCGCTCAGCCACATCGTCAGCGTAGGAATTTTCACCTGGTCCTGCGGAAACGGTCTGCAGTGCGCCCGGAAAATGAGCGCGAGGAACAACAGTTCTTTTGCAATCCGTAATTTCACGGAGCAGAGAGGTTCATCCTGAAAGCTGAGGATGATGGTCACGCAGACCCATCCTGCAAACAGACTCAGGGCAATACTGATGATCCGGCGGATCATGATGTCTCCTACGAAGAAAAGATCGATCGAAGCAGTGATCAGTGCCCGGGCGCGATGCCCAAACACTCACTGTAATACAACAATAGAATACAATGTAATAATTGCAATGCTCGCGAAACCCTTGCGCGCTTTTCACATCTATTTCTTGTCCTTTTCTTCTGCAGCCGGCGGCCACGGAAACAGCATATCGCTCTCCGCGGCAGGCGAAGTTGGTTGCGTAATGAGAACTCCGCCAAGTGCAGGATCGTGATTCAAAAGCGCATCGAGTGATGTACGCTGGAGATGTATAGGCATATCGATTTCTTTTGCGCCACTGTAGGTCACTGCACTGGGGGCTGCTGGCTGAACTTCAGCAGCGAAGACCATCTCCGGTTTCAGCACTGGAAGTTTTGTGACACCGGCTGGAGGATCACGATCTTCCAGACGTTCTACTCTGAGTCGGGTGGTGTTGTCTCTTGCCATATGTAAGTATTATACTATTTTTTGTAATTTAGTCAATTCTGCTAAACACACAGAAACCCGCCCTTGCGAGCGGGTTCCCGTTCCTTTTCCCTGTTCCGGTTTTTCATTTGAGGACTGTGAACGTGGTATCGACTGGCCTGCTCCGTAGGACGACTGGAATCGGTTTCCATGCCTCCTGATAGAGGAATGTCGGCCACAATGGCGTAGTTGGCAGAGGCTTTGCTGGCTCTTCTGCCTTAACGACGGTTTTGGCCACCTCAGGAGTTGCCCCGAGAGGCCGGAGTGCGAGTGATGCGCAGCCAAGCGCGACGCCTACCCCCGCAATGCCAAGGGAAATGTGGTTCAGATCTCCACTTTTTCCAAGCATGCTGAGATAGATGCCGACCAGGCCTGCACCACCGAAGATCCAGAACATCGAACCGCACAGGAATGCAGGAGTGACGCTATCGCCCTCGTCCTTGTGACATTTGGGTCGGGCCAGGAAGGCCACTCCGCAGAGAAGGAATCCGGTTTTGGCCAGGGGCCGTGACCGGACCTTCCAATCGTACTCTTTGATGGAAGCAGCGAAATGACCAATCGCTGCAGCCACAAAGAGCAGACAGACAATACGTCGAACCATGGTGTCTCCTCAGGCTGGGGTTAAGGAACGGTATTGCCAGTGTCAGTGCCCGGACTTATGCCCAAACACCTACTGGACAATGTAATTATACAATATTAATCTAATATTACAAACACTATCTTTTGCCCCATTCCTGGGGCTCTTTGGCAAATGCAGCGATCATTTTTGCATCCTGTTCAGTGATCCTCCCCTGCCCCAGAGCAATTTTTACCAGGCTGGTGATGCTCGTCAGTGGATGCAGTTGAATGCTGTTTTCCTGAGCCGAATCCGTCGCCGATTCGAACTCATAGGTGAAGATCGAGACGATATCGGTCACGATCGCCTTTCCCTCGTCGCGCAGAGCCTCGACCGTACTGAGCGAACTGCCGCCCGTGCTGATCAGGTCTTCAACGACAACCACGTGCTGCCCCGCCTTACGGAGATCCCCCTCGATCCTCTTTTTCGCTCCGTGCTCTTTAGCCTTGGCGCGGACGTAGACGAACGGCAGATTCAACCGGTCCGCGACGAGCGCTGCCCATCCGATGGCCGCTGTTGCTGTGCCCGCAACGACATCCGGCGGAACATGGAGTGCCTTCACACGGCTCGCGAGCGCCTGCACGACAAACGTGCGTGCCTCGGGGTGGCTATAGATCATGCGGTTATCGCAGTAGATCGGCGACTTGATCCCACTCGTCCAGGTGAACGGTTCGTTCGGTGAGAGTCTCACCGCTCCAATGGAGAGGAGGAATTCTGCGATGCGGTCACCGTGGGGCATGGATCTATGATAGTGGAAAGTGGAAAGTGAAAAGTGAAAAATGTCTCAACATGCATCTCACCGCATATTCATGCAATAATCTCCGCATGGACCTGCCCAACGAACAGCGGCTACATGATCTCATGAAGATCTTTCTCAAAGAGAACGAGAAGGTTAATTTGTCAGCTTTTCGCACGGAACAGGCTTGCTGGACCGGAAATATTCTCGACTCACTTTCACTGCTTGAAACACTTCCAAAACTTTTCACTTTTCCCGTCCGACCGCGGCCGGGCGGGCACTTTTCACTCTCCATTCTGGACATAGGCACTGGCGGCGGCTTCCCTCTCCTCCCGCTCGCTTTGAACCTTCCCAACATTCACTTTACCGGTCTCGACTCCACACAGAAGAAGATTGACGCGGTGCAGAGAATCGCGGATGCGATGGATCTGAAGAATGTCGAACTGATCGGCGGGCGCGCCGAGACGCTGGGGCATGATCGAAAATATCGTGAGCAGTTTGATAGCGTGACCGCCCGCGCGGTCGCGGAGATCAACGTCCTCCTGGAGTACTGCAGTCCGTTCGTGAAGCCCGGAGGGAAGATCATCCTGTGGAAGAGTCTCGACGTTGATCAGGAGCTGAAGGATTCGGAGAAAGCGCAAAAAGAATTCCATTGCACGCTCAAAGACCGTCACGTCTATGAACTGCCCGGGGATTTTGGGAAGCGGCAGCTGTTGATTTTCGAGAAGACCTCAAAGATTTCCGCCAAATATCCCCGCGCAATCGGTCTCGCGAAGAAGAAACCAATATAGATCCAGCGCGGGCATTCTGCCCGCGCACGCACGCCGAAGGCGTGCGCTGATATCCTATCCGCAGTATGCCCAAGCCCTACATCCCCAACGACAAGTGGTCCCAGCGCGCCGCGAAGGAGGGCTACCGTGCCCGGTCCGTCTATAAATTGATGGAACTTGATGATCGGTTCGGACTCCTCAACGACGGCATGACGGTGATCGACCTTGGTGCCGCGCCGGGGAGCTGGCTGCAGTACGCGGCGAAGACCGTGGGGCCGACCGGGGCGCTGTACGGATTTGATCTGACGGCAATCGAGCCGATTGAACAGAATGTGAAAACGTTCGTGATGGATATCAGTGACCGGTTCGCGGTGGAAGATACGCTGCGCCAGGAAGGCGTGCGTGAAGCCGACGTCGTTCTCAGCGACATTGCACCGAACACCAGCGGCGTCAAAGATCTCGATCAATGGAAATCGGTGGAGCTTGCGACAGCGAGCCTGGCCATTGCCAAAGACATGCTCAAACCCAACGGCAAGTGTGTCGTCAAAGTCTTCCGCGGCGCGGACTTCGATGAATTCTTCGGCAACCTCAAACAGGATTGGCAGGAGCCGAAGATCGTCGAAGTGGAGGCCAGTAGGGATAGAAGTAGAGAAGTCTATGTCGTGGTGCGAAAATCGAATGTAGCTGTTTAGCTTGTTAGCTTTTTAGCTTCTTCGGCAAAAAGCTAACAAGCTAACAAGCTAAGAAGCTAACAAGCTGGTCTCTGAGGGGGCAAAGCTATACTGCCTGCCATGATTGTTCTCAAAGGAGTTTCCAAAGATTATGGAGAAGGCAACGTGATCGACAACGTCTCGTTCACGATCGATCCCGGCGAATTCGTCTGCATCACGGGTCCGAGCGGCGCGGGGAAGACCACGCTGCTGTCCCTTCTCGTTGGAGCGGAGAATGCCTCGACCGGGGTGATCACGGTCGATGGGGTGGACCTACGGACAGTGCCCGCCGGAGGGTTGCAGATCTTCCGCCGCAGGGTCGGCATCGTGTTCCAGGATTACAAGCTGCTGAGTAACCGCACAGTTGCGGAGAACGTCGCGTTCCCGCTGGAAGTCTGCGGAGCCAGTGATGAGACCATCCAGCGCCGTGTGCCCGACCTCCTGCGCAAATTGGACCTCACCGCGCGGGCAAAGGCACTCCCCCGTGAACTCTCCGGCGGACAGAAGGCTCGTACCGCCATCGCGCGCGCGATTGCCCACAAACCGCTTGTGCTCCTCGCCGATGAGCCAACGCAGAACCTCGACCCCGACCAGATGAAGGAAGTGCTGCAGACCTTCCGCGACATCAATGCCGGCGGCACCACCGTGATCATCGCGACCCACGACGATACGCTCGTCGATCTGCTCCACACGCGCGTGATCCATCTGGAGAAGGGGCGCGTGACGCGCGACAGCGTCGGCGGCTACAAGAAGGCTCCGGCAGCAGCGGCAGATGACCCCGAGCGCGAGGAGGATGAGAAGAGACGGAAGGTGAAGATTACGGCGATTCATTCTGAGGGCTAAGAGGGTAAAAGGGGTTAGGAAGGTAAAGAGGATCCTCTTCACCCTCTTTTCCCTCTTCACCCTCTTCACCCTATACTCCCCCTATGAGAAAGCGCCGATCACTGTCATACAAAACCTCCGGAGTGGACATCGCCGCAAAGGAGCGCGCGCTGGCGAGCCTCGACAAAACTATGAAGACCAATGACAAACGGGTACTGAATTCGTCACAAGCGTTCGCCACGCTCTACGACGCGAAATTTCCGGGCTACAAACACCCGGTTCTGGTGATGAAGACCGAAGAACCTGGCAGTAAGCAGCTGCTCGCATTCCAGCACAACCGCATCGAGTCGATCTGTCAGGACATGATCAATCACCTGATCAACGACATCATTGTGATGGGCGCCACTCCGCTCGCGGTGCAGGATGCGGTGATCTGCGGGAAGCTCGAGAAGAAGGTCATCCAACGCGTGATCGCCGGCGTGGCGGCGGCCTGCCGCGCGCAGAACTGCACACTGACGGGTGGGGAGACGTCTGAGCAGCCCGGCGTGATCCCCGCGGGGACCTATATCCTGGCCGCGAACATCGTCGGCGTCGTCGAGAAGTCACAGATCATTGACGGTTCCAAGATCAAACCTGGTGACGTCCTGCTCGCGGTCGCGAGCAATGGACTCCACACTAACGGTTATTCGCTCGTGCGCAGATTGATGAAGGATCGGCCAGGAATCCACAAGCAGAAGATTGGCCGGGATTCCTTTACCGATGCGATTCTCAAGCCCCACGTCTGCTATTACCGCGCTGTGAAAGGTCTCTTTGGTGAAAGAAGCCTCCACGGCATGGCGCATATCACCGGAGCGGGAATCGAGGGAAATCTCTCCCGGATTCTCCCAAAGAACAGCGATGCAGTCGTGAACTTGAACGCGTTGAAAGTCCTTCCGCTCTTCCAGGTCATCCGCGATGCAGGAAACATCCCCGACGCCGAGATGCTCAGGACGTACAACATGGGAGCGGGCTTGATTGTCGTCGTCGCGAAGAGTCAGGCGAAGACGATTCAGTCGCACATCGAAAAACGCGGTCACCGATGCTATCCGGTCGGGCAGATTATCCGCGGGAAGGGAAAAGTGACCTTCGTGGGGAAGATACAATGGTCAAAGTGAGGCTCTGTGTGCAGGTCATCGGACTTCGCACCATCATTTTCTTTAATCAGGAGAAAGAAGGCGTACAGTTGATCGTTAATGCTGCACTTCGTCGAATCTCCTGCTGAACCGAAAGACGTAGCCAACGCAACTCCTGAAGCATCAAAGCCTCTTCTGACGAGTACACCAACAGAAAATCCCGTTTCCCCGCGAACAATGGACGGCATGGTGTTACCGGACAAACTCGGAGGCATAGCGACAGAAGTGCAGAAAGCCGCAGGCAACCTCATGGAACTGATCAATATTGCACGCAGGCTCTTCGATCAAGCATGCACGAGAAGAGAGAACATGCGCCCACAATCCCACGGCGTCCATCGCGCGTCGACTGTCAGCTTACGCGTCGTTTTTTCCATCTTTCTATTGATGACTGGGGCAAAAACGACGCACGATCTGTGGTCCGTGGAGCAACCGACTCAAACGTCCGGCGGATATTCGTTTGTCGGTAAGGGGGAGGGACCAATGCCATCCCCAGATGATGATCTGGAAGACATCATGAGGAGGCTGGAGACGGACAAGATGAATGAGGAATTCCTCAAAACACACACGTCATCCTATATGCCGGCATTCCCTTTCCAATTCGTCTGGAACTATCCCCGGCCTCCCGCAACGGTCCTTCGGGAAAAGCAACGCTGCTGCAGCGATGCCGCAAACTGGAACGGTGAACGAATTGCTCGTCAGGGAAAGAAAAGTTACACAGTTTCCATGGGTCCCCACCACCCCGTCTGGTTCTTCTGGGATCCGCATCACCAGGTGCAGGTCCAATGCATCAACAAGGGAAAACGCTACAAGATCTATGACAATGACGGTTATTATTACGAGAACGGGACGCTGGAAGAATGCATGGCGAAAAAACATCCGACGATGAGAATTTATCCGGCCGGCGGAGTGCTCCCCTGGAAGCGGACGAGCAATACCATCATCGGAGGATTTGCGAAGCACGTACGATTCAATGTGGATGAAATGGACATGGAGGAGTATCCCGAACTCGATGTGGTGCCCGCCGCTCCCGGCTTCATGGTCATGAACAAGGGCAATTCGTACGGGCCCTCCTGGAACGCAAAAGACATTGTTATTGCCAACAAGATTCCTCCACAGACCGTTCCTGCGCCGGAATTCCCCGTCCATCGGCAGGAACCTCCGGCAATTTTTTCGCTACGGCAAGCCGGGCATTCCTTTGCAACTGCAAAGGCAGGCAGTTGAACGTAAAGCACAATTTCCATCTTGCATTCAGTCCGGAAATCCTTAGACTGCCGCCACGGATTTTTCCGCTACGCCATGCAAATCGTCAATCAGGTCAATATCGCCATTGCCAACGTGCCGAGCTCTCTTGCGAAAGTGGGCGACCGGTTGCGCGCCGAGGAACTCAACATCGACGCCATTTCCTGCACCGAGAATCCGCCCGTGATCCACTTGATCGTCGATGATCCCGAGACGGCCAAGCTCGTACTCAAGGATCTCGGATCCGTGACCATTACGCCAGTCATCGCCTTCGTCGTCATCAACAAGCCCGGTGTCATCGCCACGATCGGCCGCGCATTTGCGGCAGTCGGCGTGAACATCCGCCTGATCTATGCAACGACGTTCGGCAAAGACGCGATGGTCTACGTCTCGGTGGACGACGCTGCCGGCACGGTGGAACTGCTCAAAAAGTGGGAGAAGAGCGCCGGAAAACTGTCATGACATCTCGGCGTAGTCTCGGCGAAGCGCAGCGAAGCCGGACGAAGCCGGATGGGAGAAGAGTGCGGGGAAATTGTCCTAACACTATTCCATAACCGTCACCGTCTTATACGCCAGATCGATTTTCGGTGATGCAGCCGCAAACCGTTCGAGGATTTTTTGAGAGATCGCCGAGATGATGCTGCGCTTGCTGCCGATGGGGATTTGGAAGCGGAGTGTGAAGAGAATGCCGTCGGCGGCGATATCGGTGAAGACGCGCGGCTCGGGCGGCTCCTGACTCGCGAAGAAGTGTGCCGTGCGCAGGTGGTGCTGAGCCCGCGCGCGTTCCACGTAGCGGCCTACTTCTTCTTTGAGAATCTCGCGCAGAATTCCCTCCGCTTGCTTCCAGTCGCTGCTGTAGGTAACGGTCACGGAGATCTCGCCCTCCACGAAGTCGGATGTTGCGTGGAAGTTGAGCACGGGTCCTTCGAGAACAAGAGCATTGGGAAGATACAGTGTCTGGCCGGCACGGGCGACGTCGGGATTGGCAGAATTGTGCACTTCCACGAGAGTTGTCCTGAGCAAACTGATATCGGCAACGTCTCCGGTGTGCGGCCCGATCGTCACGCGCTGGCCGATGCGGAAGAGATGCTTTTGCACGATGATGATCCACCCGACGACGTCCTTGATGATCGATTGCAGCGCCACGGCGATACCGGCACCGACGATGGCAAACGAGGTAACGAAGCCGGGGTAGTCGCCGCTGAGGCGGTACAGCAGCCACCCGATCACGAGCACGTAGACCGATCCGGTGAAAATCTTGACCGCGAAGTATCGGCGGTTACGGTCGCGGATGCGGACGATCAGGCGGCGACGGACGAAGCGTTCGGCAACGACGATCAGCAGGAGAATCCCGACGTAGACGGCAACCTGCAGAACGCCCGCGAAGTTCGCGTAGCGTTCCTGGAGGACAAGCCGCTGCAGGCGGTCCTGCTCCTGTGCGAGCACGTCATCGGTGGCGGAGAGGTATTCTCCCAGTGATGCTTTGCGCGCGAGAATGTCGGCCTTGCGGCGCACTGCACCATCGAGTGCCACACCTTTTGCCCCCGCGATGGTCTGGTCCACCGCGTTCACGTCTTCGCCGAGCAGATCGAAATCGACTTTCGTTTCTTGCCGGCGCGCTTTGAGAACATCGACCAGCGCCGATTCTTTTTGGAGTGCGGTGCTGGAAGCAATCGTCTGCGGATTCTTATCGCCCGCCTCGTCACTCGTGGAGTCGACGATCGTCTTGAGCTCCGCAAGCGCCTCCCGCTTTACCCGCGCACGCTCGGCGGTGATCCGCGTCTCCAGGGCGGGATCAGGGGTTTTGCGCTGCAGCTGGGTCAAATACAGCTGCCGCAGCGCCGGATCGGTTTTGATCTCCGCGGCAAAAGAAAGCGACGGAGCGGCAATGCAGAGCGCAAGGAGGAAGCCGGTGATGATAGGACGGAATGACTGCATGACGGGCATGCAGTATACGCCACTATGGCGATGCCTGCGTCACGACCGGTACAGCGTCGACTTCACCTGTGTGACGGGCAGATCGGCCCAATTGAAGGAGGAGATGCCATCTGTCCATTCGACAGTGCCGGTATTCGCCCTGTCCCCGAGTTGTCCGAGCGCCGCTTGGAGAAAACTTGTCCCGCCGTTCGTTCCCATCGATATGTTTCCCCTGAGGGCAAGCGTGAGCGAACCGCCCTGCGCAATCACCGTGCTGATACCGCTGTTCTCGAGAGAAGCGCAGGTGACGGTAATTGTTCCCGTCGTCCCGGACGACGTACACGACGCGGTACTGCTGTTATTGGCAGTGTTGTAGAGCGCGATGCCGGAGCTGCCGAGAACCACATTGTTCGCGGTCACGGTGAAGACCAGTTTTGTCAGGAGAATGGATTTGTTGTTGTCATTGGGTAACGCCGTAAAGCGGAATACCGCGAAGGGCGAGACGCCGAGTGGCACGGGCGAGAGATCCGGATCCGGACTGGCACTCACAATCTGTAGGATTTTCGCAGCGACGGCGTCGTGGGTCGGACCCGCGATGACACTGTTGAGGCCCGGCGTTGAACGACCGATAACGACTTCGCCATCAGCCGTGCTGTCGCCGTCATTCTGAACGAGAAGATGGTCGGAACTCAGCCCTCGGGCCGTCACAGCGACGGCCGACGACGTCGCGTCGCTCAGGAATGGCGCGGCGGTCTGCCCCGAGACGCCGCCCTCATTTTTGGCTTTCAGAAGGGCTCGCGCGAACACGCGCACCTGGCCGTCTTTGGGAACGCTGACGAGACCGTTGCCAAGCGATGCGCAGAATCGCCCGCTCGCGACAGTTTCGCACTGGAGCTGCCGGGCGGTGGCAAACGGCAACGAGGATTCGTCGGTGAAAAGCTCGATGGCCGACATCGAATCGCTCCCGCCGTCGATAGAGAGTGACGTGACCGCGACATCTTCGTCCGTAGCATGGAAGGTGAGACGCAGGATCGCATCGGACCGAGTGCCGAGGAGCATTTGATGACTCGAGGCTGGAGTGGAATCCGCCGTGACGAACAGATTACCCATCGACTCTACGGTGATCGCGCGCGACGCGCGTGTGTGGACAATGATGCGACACACGTACGGTCCCGTGCACGGAACGTTATCGACCTCAATTCCCGGCGCGAGATCACGGCCGTAGTGTAGCCCCGTCGCCTGCACGAAGAGCGGATCAGAGGTGAGGAACCCGAGCGCGAGCACGGAAGATGCGCTCGTACTGTTGAGTTGCGCCTTCACGGCAAAGCGCTGCGTGTATGAGTTACGCAGAACAACCTGCAGATTCCCGAACGTGAGCGTGCTGCCGCCGATGGATGCCACCGCAAGAGGCGTCAGCGTGCCGGAGGGTGCAACCGCATAGAGTGTGTACTGACTCGCGGCTGAGAGACTCCCCTGCTCCGCGCGGAACTTGAGCGTGGTGAGCGCGACGTCTTCGTTGCTCACCGTCACATCGAACGTGATGAGCGTGACTCCCTGCGTTCCCGCCGCGTTCTGCGCCGTGCCCGTCGAGACCTGGTCGATCTGCATCACGCCGCGGATTGGCGTGCCGGTGTAGACGTAGACAGATGACGATGAACGGGTCGGGGGTTTGAGAACGTTGATCACGGGTTGCGACCGCAGGACATTGACCGCGGGCACTGGTTGCAGCCTGTACCCCGAACGCACCGCTCTGCGCAGCAGAATGCGCTGCATAAGCAGTGAGACACCTGACGGACTGGCGCTCACGGTCACCGCTGGACTTGCCGCAAGCACGGTCGAGAACGTCAGAACACCGATCACCATCGCAAGAAATTTGTGCATCGGAAAAATCGTACCATGGGCAGCCGGTGATGGTGCGCAGATCGTGAACTTTTTTCGCTTACTGCATCAGGTAGAGCACCGCGGCAATCGCCCACATCGAGGCCAGATAGTGTGCAGCGTCAAAGATCATCAGCTTTACCGGCTTGCCGGTCCACGCGTAGCTGTTGACGATCGTGAGTGCCGTGAACGGCAGCCAGAGAATGGTAGCGATCAAGAGCGCGTGTCCGATGTTCGGCAGAAAGACGATTTCGAAGGTGCGTCCGAGGACGGCAGACTGCACGAACACCATCACGAAGTTTGCAGAAAGCCCCGGCAACATCATGGAGAACTTCATCTCGCCTTTCTTCGGAGGCGTCATCTTGTTGAGCTTCATCCACTGCTTGCCAAAGAGCGGCCCGTGCCACGTGAATCCGATCACGTAGGTCGCAAGGATGGCGACGAGGATGGCGAGAATGTGTGTCTGCACATATGTGCCCAGAGCAATGAGGTGGATCATGAAAGGAGGGGGAAGATTTCCATGAGTATAGACCCATTCTTCAAAAGTTTGATCATTTCATGTACAGGAGTACTATTGCCCACTTCCATCTTCGTCCGTCATCGTTGTATGGCCAAAAAATCCCGCGCTCTTGCCATTAGAAAAGCAGACGTTCCTGAAGACAATCCTCATGAATGGGTACCGGGCAAAATTGGAATCGACGACGAGCTTATCGTGGACCATGTGGTCCGGCAGGTGAAGAATATTGGACTTTTAAGAAACGATGGTTTTGTCGAAATCCTGCAGAAAGGCATGCGATATCAGGCGAAGACTGTGGCAATCTTTGGGGACCTTTCTACTCTGGTGGACAAAAACATGCCCATTGATGTCACGCCTGTGGGAAGCATTGCAATCCGCCGCGAAGTTGATGAGGAGGCTACGTATGATGATTGGAGAGAGCGAAGAACCGAGACTGCCCGCAGAGTGATAGATGACGGCATCGCCCGATTGAGACAATTCTTCTTCAATCATTTTTGGGATCAAAAAATGTGGGAACAACTGACCTATAATCGTTCGTATGAAATCCTGCTCAACGCCGGAGAAGCACTGTTGCCTGCTGTCCTTGGTGATGCCCCTGAAGGTGAGCGTGAAGCGTTGATCGCAATGGCACTCGCAAAGTGCTTTGCTGAGGACATCGTCAAAGCCGAGATGATTGATATCAATGTGGTACCCTTACCCTCTGCAGCCGGAAAGCCGGGTGTTCCCGCAGTCAGGCAGCGCAAAATGACGGATGAAATCCATCGTATTTTGAGCAGGTTCCTCGAAGCAGCGGAAGGGAAATGGATAAAATGCTACGAAGATACGCTTCCGCTTTCCATTAGCTGGATGCTCAAACTGGAGAAAGAAGTGGCAGGAGGCAATACTGCACTGATCAAGGACCTCAGAGGACTTGTCGGTCCCTGTGAAGAAGCAATAAGCGGAGATGACGACGACTGGTATGCGAATGGAAAAGTGAATGAAGTAATGGCAAAGATTCTGGCAAAGCATTTTCCTGCAACCAT